>JAUXIR010000109.1 GCA_030620915.1 Geopsychrobacter sp.
CCGAGGAGGGGACCCGGGTCAGCGTCGTACTCAGGCGTAAAACGGGCGCAATCTTGATCCTGATTGCCGACCAGGGTCCAGGGGTTCCCGCCGAGTCACTGGCCAAGCTGTTCGAACCCTTCTACCGGGTGGCTGATGCCCGCGATCGGCAGAGCGGCGGCAGCGGCATCGGCCTGACCATCGCCGAACAGGCGGTCCGCTTACATGGGGGCAGCATCAGTGCCGCGAACCGCTCCACAGGTGGCCTGCTGGTCGAAATAACTCTACCCACCGCCACCAGGGACTAATCCTCTTTTGCTCGCGGCCTTGAGGTCGGACGGCCACCGATAATTGTATTGTCGCCCATGACGGCAACAGCTTAGCCCCCCATTTGAACGCGGGAGTCCAGATATCAATCCCGATTCCGCAGCGGCAGCGAACGACGGTAAACATCGCTGCCGGTCAAGCCGTGCTCCTTGGCGACCCGCTTGGTGATCTCTTTCCAGCTCAGCCCCCCTTCGGCGTGCAACCTCTGGAGCGCTTCCTCGACAGTCTCCTGCGGCCGCTCCTTCTCCCCGGCCGCCAACATCAGCACCAGCTCGCCCTTGACCGGTTTCTGCGCAAAATGTTCGCTGGCTGCGGCCAATGAGCCCAGAAAAAGCTCCTCGTGTTTCTTGGTCAGTTCACGACCGATAGCTATTTCACGCTCGGCTCCGCAGATCTGCTGCAAATCTTCGAGGGCGGCCAGCAGTCGGTGGGGGGTCTCATAGAAGACCAGGGTATGATCGGCCGAGCAGAACGGTTCGAGAAACCTCTGCCGCGCGCCTCTTTTCGACGGCAGGAAACCGGCAAAGCGGAAGCTGTCGGTCGGCAGACCGCTGATCGACAGCGCGGCGATCATGGCGTTACAACCCGGTACGCTGGCACCTTCTATCCCGGCGAGACGACAGGCGCGCACCAGCCGGTAGCCGGGGTCTGCAATTGCCGGGGTTCCGGCATCACTGATCAAAGCGACATCCTCACCGGCCTGCAGTTTCGCTACCAGTTCGGGACTGCGCTCATGCTCATTATGTTCATGGCAGGAGATCAAGCGGGACTTGATGCCATAGTGATCGAGCAATCGGCGGCTATGACGGGTATCCTCGGCGGCGATCAAGGCAACCTCGGAGAGAATCCGCACCGCACGATAGCTCATATCCTCCAGGTTGCCGATCGGGGTGGCGACCACGTAGAGCGTGCCGCTCAATTCAACTGCTCCAACTGCTTGATCCAGAGCGCGACACTGGCATCACTCGGCATCCGCCAGTCGCCACGCGGTGACAGGGCGATGGTTCCGACCTTCGGACCATCCGGCAGGCATGAGCGCTTGAATTGTTGGCTGAAAAAACGACGATAAAAGAGCAGAAGCCACTTGCGGAGTTCCTCGACTGCGTACTCTCCGTCAAAGGCCTGTTCAGCCAGTTGCAGAATCTTCAGCGGCGGATAGTGCAAGCGCACCAGATTATAGAGATGAAAATCGTGCAGCAGATAGGGCCCGACCAGCTCTTCGGTGATCTGGCCGATCTCGCCGTTCTCATCTAAAGGCAGCAACTCAGGGCTGACCGGCGTGGCGCAGACATCGGCCAATACCTTGGAAATTTCTCCATCAAATTCATACTCGGCGCACCAGTCAACCAGGTAGCGCACCAGTGTTTTCGGTACTCCGCAATTGACGGCATACATCGACATATGATCACCGTTGTAGGTGCACCATCCGAGTGCCAACTCGGAGAGGTCTCCGGTGCCGACCACCAGTCCGCCAACCTGATTGGCGACATCCATCAGGATCTGAGTCCGCTCGCGGGCCTGAGAGTTTTCGTAGGTAATATCCTGAATCTTTTCATCATGACCGATATCGGCGAAGTGCTGCCGTACCGCGGCATCGATCGGCACAACACGTAACGAGCAACCGAGAAGTTCGGCAAGCCTTTCCGCGTTGGATCTGGTGCGTGAACTGGTCCCGAAACCGGGCATAGTCAGGGCGTGAATCCCTTTACGCGCAAGGCCAAGGAGATCGAATGCGTGAATAACAACCAGGAGGGCGAGGGTCGAATCGAGGCCACCCGAGAGCCCGATGACCACATCGGCACTGCCGGTATGGCGCAAACGCTTGGCGAGTCCGCTGGTCTGCAGGGCGAATATCTCCTGGCAGCGCTCGGAGCGCTCCTGCCCAACCGCCGGGACGAAGGGGGTTCGACTGACCGGTCGGAGCAATCGTTCGACCTCGGCGGAGACAAGAGTAAAATTGATGATTCGATAGCTGCGTTGCGGTCTGGCATTGGCAAAGCTGCTGTTGCGCTGTCGCTCACCGACCAGGCGGTGCAGATCGAGATCGGCCAGGACCAACTGACTCTCGAAACGGAAACGTTCCGTTTCGGCCTGAATCTGACCATATTCGGCAATCAGACTGTGACCGGAGAAGACCAGATCGGTACTCGACTCGTTAGGACCGGCCGAAGCGTAGGCATAGGCAGCCAGGCAACGTGCCGACTGAGAAGCAACCAACTGACGACGATAGTCGCGCTTACCCAGAATTTCAGGGCTGGCCGACGGATTGAGCAACAGGGTTGCCCCCGCCAGGGCCTGAGAACCGCTGGGCGGCTCAACCGCCCAGAGATCTTCACACAGCTCAATGCCGACCCGCAGCTCGGTAAAGGATCGGTCCTGAAACAGCAGGTCTTCGCCAAACGGGATCGGCTCACCAGCCAGCAATAGCTGATCACTATTGCGCTCGGTTGCCGAAGAGAACCAGCGTTGCTCGTAGAATTCACCCCGATTGGGTAAGAAGGTTTTCGGCACTGCGCCGCAGATGGCGCCATCGGCAATCAGCACCGCGCAGTTAAACAAACGCCCGCCCTGCTCCAACGGAGCTCCAACCACCAGTACCGGGCTATTCTTCGCAACACTAAAACGAGCAAGATCAAGCAGCGCCTCGGCAACCCGTTGCTGCAGAAGGGGCTGAAAAAACAGATCCCCACAGGTATAACCACTCAGGCTGAGTTCGGGGTAAAGGCAGAACCCCGCCCCCTGGCTGGCGGCCTCAAGCGCAGTCGCCTTGATCTCGGCCAGATTGAAGTCGACATCGGCCACCCGCAGTTCCGGTGTCACCACCGCCAGCCGCACCATTCCCAACTGTTTTAAATCTATCGCCATCTGGTTGCTCCCGATTGCTACATTGCAATTATGCCACAGAGAAGCTCAAAATCTATTTTTGCCACGGACACACACGGACAACTGCGGGACAATAGCAAAGATCACTCGGCCATAGAGCTCACAGAGGTAATCAAAAACTCTGATGGATTCCGTCCCGCCTTCGTCCGTGTGTGTCCGTGGCCAATCACGCTTCTCTCTGTGTCCTGTGCTAAAAACCCGACAGATCAAAGGCTGCCGGCAGATGTTCAATCCGAGCACGACCTTCGCCATCCGGCATAACCGCGACCACATCGAAGCGCGGCTGCAGAGAGATCTTATTCTGGGCCAAATACCACTGGGCAGCACGAATGATCTGACGTTGTTTGCGCTTACCGACCGCTTCAGCCGGGGTGCCGTAGGCATTGCTGCGCCGGGTTTTCACTTCAACAAAGATCAGTTCTTTTTTAGAGCGGCAGATAATATCGACTTCTCCGACCGGAGTCATGAAATTGCGTGCGACAATCTTCACCCCTTGCCGCCGCAGATAGAGCACGGCCTGATCCTCCCCCCAGGCACCAAGGCTGAGCCGATCCTGTGTCATTTTTTCTCCACGAATTCCTTGACCCCAGCGAAAGTCAACCGGTGAGGCAGGGCCGGGCCCTTGGCGGCTATCGCCTGACGGTGGGCCAGGGTTCCGTAGCCCTTGTGGCCGGCAAAACCGTAACCGGGGTACTGACGATCAAGCTGCAGCATAAGCCGGTCACGTGCAACCTTGGCCAGGACCGAGGCCGCTGCGATCGACAGCGAACGGCTGTCGCCCTTCTTGAGGGTCAACTGCGGCAAATCGACCGGCAAGGGCGTGATTCCATCGATCAGCAAATAATCGGCCTCGCCTTGGAGCTTTTTCAGGGCCCGCTGCATCGCCAACAGGGTCGCCTGCAGGATATTCAAGCGATCGACCTCCTGCGCCGAAGCGAGACCGATGCCGTAAGCCCGTGCCTGCTGACGAATCAACGGGAAGAGTTCTTCGCGTTTTTTTTCGCTCAGTTTTTTCGAATCGGTCAGCCCATCCAGCTGAAAGCGATCAGGCAAGATAACGGCCGCCGCAACCACTGGCCCGGCCAGCGGGCCGCGCCCAGCCTCATCAATTCCGACCACAGCGGAAAAACCCTTCGCCTGCGCCCGCTCTTCAAAGTGCAGGGTCGAATGGATTTGATCTGGGAAAAGCTCAAGATTGGTCATGGATAGTCCGCCAGGCTCCTGAAAACCATATACAAAAAAGCCCCGGCAAATTGCCGGGGCTTTTTTGTAACCAGTGATACGAAATCAGACCATGCGCTTCTCTGGGATACGTGCAGCCTTGCCGCGCAGATTGCGCAGATAGTAAAGCTTGGCACGACGCACACGGCCGTAGCGAACGACCTCAATCTCGGCAACACTTGGTGAGTGAAGAGGGAAAACCCGCTCAACACCGATACTGCCGGAGATTTTACGCACGGTGAAAGAAGAACCGAGGCCACGATTACGACGTCTAATGCACATCCCCTGATAGATCTGGATCCGCTGCTTGTCACCCTCAGTGATTTTCACGTGTACTTTCAAGGTGTCACCGGCCTTAAAGATCGGGATATCCTTTTTCATCTGTTCCATTTCGAGTTGATCGATGATGTTCATCCTTCTTCCTCCCTGTTACTTATTTTGTGATAAATCTGTTTTCAGACATTTGGTGTTTGAGTGCGCGACCCATGTGGCCGCCATCTATGTTCACTGCGCTTTTCTGCGCAGTTCTTCAATTATCTTAAGATCCAGAGCGCTCAATTCAGCGGTTTCCAGTAAGTCAGGCCGCCGTTGCAGAGTCCGGCGCAGCTGCTGTTCACGCCTCCAGCTGGCGATCTTACCATGATCCCCCGAGAGCAATACCTGCGGGACTTTCATCCCCTGATAGTCAGCAGGCCGTGTGTACTGCGGAAACTCAAGCAACCCATCGGCAAAAGAGTCTGTTTCGGCACTGCTGGCATTGCCTAGCACGCCTGCCCGATGACGTGATATAGCATCGATCATCACCATGGCCGGAAGCTCGCCACCAGTCAGAACAAAATCACCGAGGGAAAATTCCTCGTCGACCATCGACTGGCGTATCCGTTCATCAAAGCCCGCATAGCGCCCGCAGAGAAAGATCAATCCATCTTCCTGCGCCAAACGTATGGCATGCCCCTGATTGAAGGGCTGCCCCTGGGGTGTCATCAACAAAACCCGACTATTCGGCGCTTTCTCTTTGAGCGCAGCCAACGCGCGACCAACAGGTTCTGGCTTCATCACCATCCCGTCGCCGCCACCGTAAGGAGAATCGTCGGTCTGGAGATGTTTTCCCTCGGCCCAATCGCGCAGATTATGAACTTGAAGATCAAGCAACTGCTGGCGAATAGCACGGCCAAGAATGCTCTCCTCCATCGGCGAAGCAAACATCGCCGGGAAAAGAGTTAAAACGTCAAAGATCACGCGTCGACACCGATCAGCCCGGTGGGCAAATCGACTTCGATCAATTTATGTTCAACATCAATGGCAACAATAAATTCTGCAACCACAGGAATCATTACTTCACCAGCCACGCCCTCAACAACCCAGGTGTCATGCGCCGCAGTGGTAAACATTGACTTCAAATGACCAATTTCGCCGTGCTGGCGATCAATGACCCTGGCACCTTCGATCTGATGCCAGTAGAACTCATCTTCTCCCAGCTCGGGGAGCAGATTCCGATCAAGTAAAATCCGACAACCCTTGAGCCCTTCAACCGCAGTCAACGACTCAAAGCCGTCAAAGCGCAAAAG
>JAUXIR010000152.1 GCA_030620915.1 Geopsychrobacter sp.
ACCGAAATGCGTTTCCCCCTCGGCGATGAAATAGTACTCGCCCGGTGCCACTTCCAGAGTAAAGGATCCATCTGCCGCAGAAGGGGCCGAGCGGTAGGGAGCCTCACCCGTAAAGCTGCTTGACGCCAAGGGCCAGGCACTTATTCTGACCCCGGCCAAGCCATCACCGCCAACGGCAACCTTGCCGGCAACGGGAGCCAATGCGGCAGAAGAGACTGAGACAAAACAGAACAGCATGATTAATGCAGAAAATAATCTGGTCATAAAATCCAATCCCAACAAAGATATCCGAACTGATCGAGTATTTTAGCACAAACGACAAAAGGCCGGAAAAACCCGACCTTCAGTCAATTCATACTCTTGTTTTGCCTTAGCAGGGGTGAACGTTGCTGCTACCCACGACCTTAGGCTTCATGTACTTTTTCATCTTTGCCTCCTTGTTTTGCGGTTATTGTTCTACCGTTGTCACTCGGTCATAAAACGGAATCTGAGCTGCAAGTCTACTTCTTTTGGCGGCAGATTTCCACTATTCCGGTGAAATCCTCTTATCTCGGCAATTTTAATGCAAAAAATAAACCGGCGATTTCAAAAATCAAAACTTGCGCTTAGATGTGAAATAAAATAGAAAGATGAAACACCAAGGAGGGGAATCGATGAAGAACACACCACTCATCCACCAGGGTGGCCGCTTTCAGGTCACCGGTAGCTGCCACGAACTATGCTTGGCCGATGGCTCGGGACTGCTGATCGACTGCGGCCTTGCCCAGGGCGAAGAGACGCAGGCGCCCGAAATCGATTTTCCGGTCGCTCACCTGCGCGGCCTGGTCCTCAGCCATGTGCATATCGACCACTGCGGCAGACTCCCCTATCTGCTGGCGGCCGGCTTTGAGGGCCCAATCTATTGCAGCCGGCCCTCGGCATTGCTGCTGCCCGAGGTTCTGGAAGATGCCATCCGCATCGGCATCACCCGCAAGCAGCCGCTGATCGATCAATTACTGCGAAAAATAAAAAAGCAACTCTGCCCCCTCCCCTACGGCCGCTGGCAATCGAGCGGGGGCAAAACCGGTCTGAAAATTCGCCTGCAACCGGCCGGACATATCCTCGGCTCGGCCTTTATCGAGTGTGATGCCGAAACCACGGTCGGCCGGCGACGAGTTCTCTTTTCCGGCGACCTGGGAGCTCCCTATGCACCGCTGCTGCCCGCTCCCAAGGCTCCCTACCGCGCCGACCTGCTGGTGCTGGAGAGCACCTACGGCAATCGTCTGCACCAGGGACGCAAGGAGCGGCGCACACAACTGCAGACACTGCTCGAACAGGCCCTTGCTGATCGTGGTGCCATCCTGATTCCGGCTTTCTCGATCGGCCGCAGCCAGGAACTGCTCTACGAACTCGAGGAGATCATCCACCGCAATCGATCCTGCTTCGCAGCACGCGGCCTGCCCTGGCAGGGGCTGGAGATCATCGTCGATTCGCCGCTGGCCAGCCGCTTCAACCATCTCTACCGCAAGCTGCGCCCCTTCTGGGACGCCGAGGCGCAAAAGAAGCTGCGGGCCGGTCGCCACCCGTTAAGTTTCGAGCAGCTGACCACCATCGACAGCCACCAGGATCATCTGAATACAGTCGGCTACCTTAAACGGCGGGCGCACCCCTGCGTGGTGATCGCCGCCTCCGGCATGTGCAGCGGCGGCCGGATCGTCAACTACCTCAAGGCGCTGCTGGGTGATCCGCGGACCGATGTGCTATTCAGCGGCTATCAGGCCGCAGGGACGCCCGGTCGCGATATCCAGCAGTACGGCCCGCAAGGTGGCTATGTAGTTCTCGATGGACAGAAGATCGAGATCCGCGCGCAGATCCATACGCTCAGCGGCTATTCTGCTCATGCCGATCAACGCAACCTGCTTAACTTCGTTAAACGGATGAGGATTAAACCGACACATATCAGACTGGTACATGGTGAGAGGGATGCCCAGCGTGAACTGGCTGAAAAGTTCCGTGAGTTGGGGATCGGGGTTGATTGAATTGAATCCAGTCCGATACGGCACCGAAAAGAACATCACCTAAACACTCCGGCCTTTAAATACTGGAACCTTCATGAAATGCTATGGTAAACTTTTTACCTGCTTGGCCATTACCAACGGAGCGCCGTATGAACCAACTAATCGAAAGTCACCGTCAGCAGATACGCGACCTGGCCCGTGCCAGAGGAGCAAAAAGTATCCAGCTATTCGGATCGATGGCCAGAGACGATGCCGATCCAACAAGCGATATCGATTTTCTAGTTGAAATGAAAAAAGGACAATCAGCCTTTGCCCTCGGTTCTCTGCTTATGGATCTTCAGGATCTGCTCGGCAGAAAAGTTGACGTTGTCACGCCCAATTCACTGCATAGTGCTATTCGGGACAAAATCCTGAATGAGGCTACAGAACTGTGACCTCGACCGATCGTGACCAGACCTATATACTCCACATGCTTGAATGTATCGAGCGGATCAGAGATTATTCGGGAATGCAGCACGAAAAGCTACTCGAAAACTCGCTAGTCCAGGATGCAGTGCTTCGCGTAATGCAGACTATGGCTGAGTCAAGTCAGCGACTCTCTGAAAAAGCTAAATCAGCACACCCAGAGATCAACTGGCGAGGTATCGCCGGTTTTCGCAACATTCTTGTCCATGAGTATCTCGGTGGCATCGATATCGAACTTGTCTGGCAAGTCATAGAAACCGAATTACTGCCGCTTGAAGCTGCCTTGATTGACCTTAAAAGCTGAATACACTCACTTCCTATCTTCTTTCCTCTCCGCGAATAGTTCTTTCTTGTGCGACTTGACACCTCCCCCCCAGCAATCCGAGATAATGTCATTGACATTAACCTGCATTACGGCAGTCCAGCACGGCCAGGGTCAAGTCCTTACTTTTGATGTCTCACTGGTAACCAGACGACAGACCGTCCAATAATGCAGCCCAAGATGATCCGCCACATCCCTTTGCGAATAACTGTAGCGCTCAACGACCTCGACCATTTTTTCGTTACGTATCTGCTTCAAGGACATTGATTCCTCGGCAAACAATTCATTCAACTGGGGACGATTGATCAAGCGTTCACTACGCTGGATTTCTGTCAGTTCTGCCCCCGTAACGCGAAATTTTCGCATCCGAGCAGAGTTTGTCCCTTGAGATCTCTCCATGACCCTATCATTGACGCCATCACAATCAATCGTTATGATTATTTATGATTAAAGGAGATTAGCCATGGAGACCAAAGTATTCACCGCTCATGTTCCACTGCCTCTCGCCCAAAAAGTTGACCAGATGGCAACTCGTCTGGATCGTTCGCGGGGCTGGATCATAAAACAGGCCCTTACCGCGTGGACGGAACAAGAAGAAGAACGAGATCGCCTGACCCTGGAAGCACTGACAGATGTCGATACCGGTCGTGTCATCGACCAACAGGCTGTTCAAGAATGGGCTGATAGCCTCAATAGCGACCAACCACTTCAGGTTCCGCGCTAATGGAGCTTAAATGGACCAGCAAAGGTCTGTCAGACCTGACGCGGCTCTACGATTTTCTGGCACCGGTCAAAAAACAAGCCGCAGCAAAGACCGTGCAAGCCCTGGCGACTGCACCAACCAGCCTCCTGAAGCATCCATACCTCGGTGAAAAGGTGGAAACTTTCAATCCGCGTGCTGTCCGCCGGATCCTTGTCGGTCACTATGAAATTCGTTACGAAATTCAGCAATCTACTATTTACATATTAAGACTCTGGCATACCAGAGAGGAACGCTAGCTGGCTGACGATTTGAGTTTCACTCTTTCTCCCAGAGGATCGGTCCGTTAACTTTGCTCCAATCACATATACTTCTTAGCAGGAAATGCTACGTCCGCAGATTATCAAAAATAAAGACCTGACCCCTGACATCTGCTCGAATTGTCAATTGTCAAATCTAAACGGGCTGATTCCGTCCAATCTTGACATGTGGTCCATAATAAGACTATATTTGGACCGAGCGATATATTGCCAACCCTTACACCGCACGGTAAACAGCATAATAATGTTGACGATGGAGGCACAGCATGAAACTTGCCAGCCAAATCAAACCTATCAGTTACCTGAAGGCTCATGCTGCAGAAATCGTCCGTAATCTTGGCGACCTGCGCGAACCACTCATTATTACTCAAAACGGTGAAGCCAAGGTAGTCGTACAGGACATTAAGAGCTATGAACAGACCCAGGAAACCATGGCTCTTTTAAAAATTCTTGCACTCGGTAACCGTCAAATCGAGGAAAACAAGATCCAGCCCGCTGCCGACGTCATCAAAAACATTCGTGATCGACAAGGATGACCCAATGTCGTTCACGGTATATTTGACCAATGGGGCGGCGCATGATCTCGAAGAGATTCACGAATATATCGCCCTGCACGACGTATCAGGAAAAGCGGATTATTTTCTTACGCAGATTGAGAAAACTTTTCTCAGCTTATCAGAATTCCCAGATCGAGGCGTGTACCCAAAAGAGTTGTCACGTCTAGGGATCAGAGAATTTCGCGAGATTTTCTTCAACCCCTACCGCATCATCTACAGCTGCAAAGGCCGTAACATTTATATTCTGCTAATTGTTGATGGTCGCCGCAACCTGCAGGCGCTACTACAAAGGCGTATCCTGGAAAACAACACTCAATGAATACACAAATATCAAAAATAAAGACCTGACCCCGTCACGCGAAATCAACGAAGGGCAGGTTCTGATTCTCATTCTGCGTGTCGCCCGCCGGAAACAGGCTTATCGATAGCACAGTCGATGAGATGGTCTCCCATCATCTGCGCCACCCTTCTAAAAACCGAGACATCTCTGCTGATTTCAACATCAACGCTTCAAAGCTATCGGTCATGGACACTGGCTTTGGTCAAGTGCAGAAAACTACTCGTTATTTGCCTGACGCAACCCTGACAGGCGAGCGGCCAGCGCCAGCAGATCATCAACCTGGCGTTCGGTCAGGCGTTCTGCATCCACCGGCAGACCGACCAGTCGCTTCAGATCAGCAGCACTGGAGCGCCGCTCGATCAACTCCAGCCGGTCGACCCCTCCCCTGGCCGGCACCACGACCGACAGACTCAGTTCATCCTGAGGCAGAAAGAAACTACCCAGATCCCGTTCACTCAGATAAGACTCAAAGCCTATCCGGCGGGCAAACAGAGTCTCAATTTCAGCTTCAAAAGGGGTATCCCCCAAAGCCCTCAGGCGCAGGGTATAGCAGGACGCTGCTGGCGG
>JAUXIR010000284.1 GCA_030620915.1 Geopsychrobacter sp.
CAAGCCGATGGGGGAGCCGAGGGTCAATCCATTTTCAACCCCGGAGAGAATGTCAACCTGATCGGCTTCATCACGATCGGTCGACAATTTGCTTTGACCGGGGCGCCGCCGATCCAGCTGGATTTGAATATCGCTGGGCCTAAGCTTCATGCGTGATGGAACACCATCAACCACGACACCAACGCCTGCGCAGTGGGATTCACCAAAGGTTGAAATGCGAAAAAGGGTACCAAGGTTGCTCGACATGTTGGGAACTGGCTCCTGGTTAAGGGTGTCGATTGAAGGCTGAATATAACAGATTTACCGACCGGCGTGTAGTTCTGTTAGAATAGCCAAGGATGTGGCCCGGCGTTTTTACTGGAAATAAAAAACTTTACCAGCGATAAATATATTTCTTGACCAGAACAGTGTTACAGGGCATATTGATGGGCGTGGATGCGACTTACAGTTCAGCAACAACGAATTCTGTGACAACTCCATTTATGTCTCTCCAATTAGCGCCCTGTTGCCCGACAGGGCGCCATTTTTATCCTTCGAAAACTATATCTGTATTAAAATCCCGCTTAAGGGAGACGACCTATGGGTAATCTTCAGCCCCTTATCGATGGCTTCAGGCGTTTTCAACAGCAGCTCTACCGCGACAACGAACGCTTGGCCGCTAAATTGGTCAAGGGGCAGAACCCCAAGACCCTGGTGATTGCCTGCTCCGATTCACGTGTCGATCCGGCGTTGCTGACCGGCTGTTCGCCCGGCGATATCTTTACCGTGCGTAATGTTGCCAATCTGGTTCCTCCCTATGAATCTGATAACGCTTATCATGGCGTGAGTGCCGCGCTTGAATATGCGGTCTGCTATCTCGAGGTCAAGGATATCATTGTGCTTGGTCATTCCGGTTGCGGCGGGATTAGCGGCCTGCTCAGCGCGGCGGATGGTGAGTTGGTCGGTGAATTTGTCGGTCGTTGGGTCGACATCGCGGCGGCGGCGCGCGAGCGCGCACTGGCCAGGGTTGGTGCCGACAATGAGAATGAACTGAACCGTGTCTGTGAACAGGAAGCGATTTTGACCTCGTTAGACAATCTGCGCACATTCCCCTGGCTCAGTAAGCGCGTCGATGCCGGCAGCCTGCAATTGCACGGCTGGTATTTTGAAATAGAGAATGGACAATTGCGCGGATATCATGCCGAAACGGACAGCTTTAAGGTTCTGGTCGAAGAATATTCTCCCTGAGAGGCTGTTTGCTCAGCCGTGCTTGGCGGTACGCTGATGACCGATCGACTCCCGCCTCGACTTATCTGTTTCAAAAGCCGCTTAATGAATGTACTCTGTGGGACGGTTTTTTTGTCTGGCGACGACTTCTGACGTTGTTAACACCCGAGATATGGGGAGGGTAGGGTGCGGATTTTTTTCCTGGGACTATTCGGTTTAATTCTTCAGGCCTCACCGTTGCTCGCTTTGACACTGGCTGGAACCGGTGACAGTGAGCTGCTTCTGCAGCGTTTGGCGACAGAGTATCAACGCCTCTACCCTGACAGATCTGTTGAGGTGCCACCCAGTGTCGGTAGTAGCGGGGGAATTCGCATGCTGCTGCAGGGCCGCACCGATCTGGCGCGCGTTGCCCGCCCGTTGAGTGAAGGAGAGGCACAACAAGGGCTGCACTGGCGAAAGTTCGCCTCGGTCCCAATCGTCTTTGTCGCAAATCTTCCGCAAAACTGCATCTCCGATCTGAACTCAAAACAGCTGCTTAATATTTTCAACGGTCGCTATAGCCGCTGGTCACAGCTCGGCAATTGTCCCAATCAGAAGATTTATCTGGCGCGGCGCGAGGCTGGCGATTCATCGAATCGTGTCCTTTATGAGCAGATCACCGGCTTGGGTGAAGTTAAAAATCCGGTTGGCAAAACCATCTATACCACCCAGGAAACCTTCGAAACGATTGCTGCACACCCCTACACGCTGGGCTATCTGCCCCTTTCGCAGCTCACGAGCTCCACACTCAACCTATTCACCATTGATGGTGTGATGGCAAGTCCGGCGACGATTATCAACCAAACATATGGTCTACAGTTGCCATTGGCTCTGGCCTGGAGGGAGCCCCTGCGTGAGGAATCGAGGAACTTTCTGCAGTTTCTGGACAGCCCGGCGGCGCAAGAGTTGATCGGTTCGTTCGGTGCTGTTCCTGTCTCAGGCCGGGATATCTGATGTTTTCGTTGAACTTTCGCAACCGTCTTCTGCTGCTACAATTTCTGCTCGTGATCTTGACTGCGTTGCTGCTTGGTGGCGGGAGCCAGCTGATATTCGTTTCTGCGCTGGAAAGCATGCAGGATCGGCAATTATCGCACCTGGTTAGCGAAGGCGCGAAGCACATAGGGTCGATTTTGCGCGAGCGAGAATTGCGCATGGAAGGACTCGACATGGAGTCTTTTCGTCGCCGTTATGGTGAGTTACCGCTCGAAAAACATTTTCTGGAATATTTTAAAGATTTCCCGCAGAATTTTCCGGCTATCAGCCTGCTTGACCAAGATGGGGATGAAACGGTTAAGCTGATTAACGGCCGGTCGGCGGAGAACTATTTTAATTACCGGTACGATCCGGCTGTGCAACAGGCCCGGCGATATCCGAATCAAATGCATGTCGGAGTCGGACGCCAAGGCCCTCAGAACAGCCAAGCAACGGTGCATCTGGCGTACACCTATGTCAGTTATTTCGGTGACGAGTTTTTAGGGACCCTGTTGTTGAGACTGCCGTTGGAAGAGTTTGATCGGCAACTGATTTCCGTTGCGCAGCGGGATGATGCTTCACTGGCGCTACTCTCCGCCGAGGGCGAACTTCTGACGTTCAACCGCCCGCAAATGGCCTTTCAGAAACTGCCGTTTGTGCCTGAGTCGACTCCGACACGCCACCAGCTTTTTGGCGAGGATCTGGTGCTGATTGCTGCACCCGTTACCGCAGGCGGCCTGCAGGTTATGGCTACGGTCCCAAGGGGAATATACCGGGCCGAGGTCAACAAACTGCGCGGGATGGCGGCTGTCGTTTGTCTGGTGATCACCCTGTTGGGCGCACTTCTTTCCTGGAAGTTGACCGGCCTTCTGACGCGGAATATCGATCAGTTGGTTGACTTTGCCGAGCGGGTCGGGCACGGAGATTATCGCCATTGGCTGCCCCACGACACCAGTGAAGAGTTTAATCGGCTGAACAACGCCTTTAACAGTATGGTTCTCGATCTCGACAATCATCGGCGATCTCGGGACTCCCTGCAGAAAATTGTCGAAACCATTATCGATCCGTTGATCGTGGCGGATAGGCAAGGCATGATTGTGCAAATCAATCATGCGGCTCTCAAACTTTTCGCCTGTGAGCCGACTCAGCTCATCAATCGTCCGCTTGCAGACCTTTTTCCGGCC
>JAUXIR010000132.1 GCA_030620915.1 Geopsychrobacter sp.
AAACTGAAAGTCAGTTGTTCGAGTCCTTGCGCGAGCCTCTCCTCAACATTTGCGGCTGACTCGTTGAGGCCTTTTTCGGCCCGCCAAAGCGTCATTCGGTTGTCGGAGTCAGGGCCGAGTCGGTAGTGCACCTGATGCATGCCGGGTTGTGGTCCGCCGGATGAATTGGTCAGTAGTTCGAGGTAGGGTTCACCCAGGCTGTTTTGCCCTCCCTTTAGAGCCGGAGGGGTATTCTGATCGCTTAGCGCAAGCCCGAGCAGCTCACGATCTAAGCGCGCAATCAGCACCCGGCCGAGATGCAGCGCCGCGCCCCGTTTTTCAACCTGTTCTTTTGCCGAACTGGTGGTTGAGAACACCCCATAAATGCTCGTCAAGAGCAGGCTGGCCAGGGCGATGGCCACCAGAATTTCGAGCAGAGTGAACCCACCGTTTTTGCTCATAGTTGAACTACTTTACTCTTTAATAAATGAGGTCAGGGTCACCAGTTCATTCTCCTGCTCATCTCCCCAGATGACACTGAGATCGATCTGAGCAATGCCCGTTATCGGGGTCGGCGTGGTGATCCTGCGCCACCTGAAGTCCTGATTCGGCTCGGCAAACTCACCCTTGTGCTGATCCAAGCCGGAGCTGATGCCATGTTCGATCTCGGCCATCTTCTGCTTGGCCAATAGGGTCGCACGCGTCATCTGTTGCAACCTGCTGTTGACCAGAATGCTGCGTTGCGCCAGTCCCAGCATGACCACCATGGTGATTCCGACAATCGACAGCGCAATCATGATCTCGAGCAGAGTGAAGCCACTGTTTGTGGAACTGCGTCCCTTGCTCATCTGAAATCCCGATAGCCGTCATAGAATTCTGTCAGCCCGGTCAGCGGCACCAGGCGCAGGGTCATTTTGTGGTCCTTGTCATCCTGCAGATGAATGATGGTCTCTTCCAGCCAGCCGCCGGGGAGGAGAGCGGTTGTTATTTCGCCCTCGCTCTGTTCGCCACGTTGCGGCTGGTAGATGCTGGCAAACTTGACCCCGGAACCGAGTTTCTTTTTGGCGCCTACCCCCTGCAAGGGTTGCAACTCACCGGAAAAACTGATGTTGGCTGCACGGTAAGAGTTATCGGTCAGGTCGAAGGTCAAGCGGTGCTCCCTGCCGGTCATCGCCGCCTCGTTGTAGAGGTATTTGACCGTACCTGCCAAACGCCGCGCGCTGGAATCGAGGCGATTGGGCTCGAAACCACTGATCAGCGGCAGGCTGAGGCTGGCCATCAATCCCAGCAGCAAGACTACCAGCGCGAGCTCGATCAGGGTGAACCCTGCTTGACCTGAAATCTGCCGATTTTGCAGTTGGTTCATATTCAGCCTGTCGGACTCCTACTCGATCTCCCAGTTGTTGATATCGGCATCATTACCATCGCCGCCCGAGGCTCCGTCTGGACCATAAGACATAATATCGAAGTCGTCATGGATTCCAGGGGAAAGATAGATGTAGGAATTTCCCCAGGGATCCAGTGGGATTTTCTTCATATAGCCTTTAGTGGGATAATGGGTCGGGATCTTGCCATTCAGGGGTTTTTCTACCAGTGCCGCCAATTCCTGTTCAGTGCTCGGGAAGAAACCATTGTCGAGCTTAAACCTTGCGAGTGCCTGTTCGAATCCTCTGATTTGAACTTCGGTTGTGGTGCGTTTGGCTTTTTCTGGTTCATCGAGCAGGTTCGGTACAATGATCGCGGCCAGGATGCCGAGGATCATAACGACGACGAGAAGTTCAATCAGGGTGAAGCCGCGTTGGTTATTGATTAATGAAGTCTTTTGATTCGACATGCTTGCTCCTTCTATGTTTCCGTTTTAGATTTTTCACACCTAACGCCTAACGCCTCACATTTCTATCCCAGACTCTGACTCGCCTGAAAGATCGGCAGCAGAATCGCCAGGACAATAAAGCCGACCGAGACGCCCATGAATAAAATCATGATCGGTTCGAGCAGTGAGAGCAGCCGGTTAATCGACATCTCAATCTGCTGGTCACTGGTTTCGGCCACCCGCTTCAGCATCTGCTCCAGCTCACCACTTTTCTCACCGACGGCAATCATCTGGATCAACATCGTCGGGAAGATCTTCTCTTTCTGCAGCGGCGCGGCCAGCGATGCTCCCTCGCGGACCTGACGGCCGGCACGTTCAATCGCCTGTTGCAATATCAGGTTGTTAAGCAGTTTGCCGGTTATCTCTAGCGCGCGCAAAAGCGGTTGGCCGGCGCCCAACAGGGTTGCCATGGTGCGACTGAAGCGACTGGTTGCAATCAGCATATTGAGTCGACCGACCAGGGGCAGCTTGAGACGCCACCGATCGAGAGTCAGGCGGCCCTGTTCCTTGCCGGCCCAACGCCTTGCCAGCAGCAGGGCCACAATCAGTGTGCTGAAGATCAGCCAACTGTAATTGTGCAACAGGTTGCTGGCTCCGATCAATAACCTGGTCGGCAGCGGCAGAACCTGGTCGAGGTCGACCAGCATCCGTGTCACCTTCGGCAATACGAAGCCGACCAGAAAGAGCAGCACGCCGCTCCCGACGAGGCCCATCAGCAGGGGGTAGGCGAGCGCGGCGGTGATCCGACTGCGCAGGCGGGCTTGTTCCTCAAGCAGGTCGGCGAGATTGGCCAGTGCCTGATCAAGGGTGCCGCTGTTCTCACCGACCTCGACCATGCTGATATAGATGGTTGGGAAGATCTTGCTTTCATCTTCCAGGGCCAGATGAAAGGCTTCCCCCTGCACCACCGCTTCGCGAACGCGGTTTAATGCTGTCGCTAACTGTGGACGTTCAAGCTGACCGGCGACCGTGTGCAATGTTTCGTCGAGTGCCAGCCCGGCGCTGAGCAGGGTTGCCAGTTGACGCGTGGCGATGGCGAGGTCTTCGATCGGCACCTGCACGCTGCGCCAACCACTGAGCAGCCTATGTCTGGGGCGGCTGCCGCTTGCTACGACCTCGGTGGCGTAGATTCCCTGTTGGCGCAAGCTGGTCATCACTGCGCGTTGTCCGCTCCCTTCACAGCTGCCGCTGACCTTACGGCCGGAGCTATCGTAGCCACTGTAATCGAAGAGTGCCATTGTTTACGGGCCCGTGAGGTGTGAGGGGTGAAGGGTGAGGAGGGAAAACGTAAGCCCCATGTTTTGAATCGGGGTTTTCGCCTCACTCCTCACCTTTAATTATCGATCCGGGTGACACGCAGCACCTCTTCGAGGGAGGTCTCGCCTGCCTGGGCTTTTTGTAAACCATTCTGACGCAAACTGAGCATGCCCGCCTTTTGAGCGGCATGGCGGATACTGCTCGCATCGGCCCCGGCCATCAGCAGTTCGCGAATCTCGTCGGTTAAATGCAGCAGCTCGTAAATGCCGGTTCGCCCGCGATAGCCGATCTGCTGGCAGGCGTCACAACCGCTACTGCGGAAAAATTGCAGATCGGTCCGACTCGGCACAAAGCCTTCAAAATGCCGGATCATCTCTTCACTGGGGCTATAGCTGCTACGGCAGTCGGGGCAGAGCTTACGCACCAGGCGTTGGGCCAGAATGGCGGTCACCGCCGAAGAGATCAGAAAGGGTTCGATCTTCATGTCGAGCAATCGGGTCAGTGCCCCGGCAGAATCGTTGGTATGCAGGGTTGAAAAGACCATGTGGCCGGTCAGTGCCGACTGCACGGCGATCTCGGCGGTCTCGCTATCGCGGATCTCGCCGACCATGATGATATCCGGATCCTGGCGCAGAATCGAACGCAGCCCGGCGGCGAAGGTCAGGTCGATCTTTGCATTGACCTGGATCTGCCCGACTCCATTGAGCTGATATTCGATCGGGTCTTCAACCGTAATGATGTTTTTTGAACGGTCGTTCAGGCGGCTGAGTGCGGCATAGAGGGTGGTGGTCTTCCCCGAGCCGGTCGGCCCGGTGACGAGAAAGATTCCATGCGGCTGGCGGATCAGTTGATCGATTTGTTGTTGCAGCTGTTCATCGAGGCCGATCTGGGCGAGATCGATAACGCTTGAACTCTTTTCGAGCAGACGCAGCACCAGCCGTTCACCGAAGGCGGTCGGCAGGGAGGAGACGCGGATATCAACATCGCGGCCGGCAATCCGGACCCGAAAACGCCCATCCTGGGGCAGACGTTTTTCGGCGATGTTGAGACCGGATATGATCTTGATCCGCGAGATGATCGCGGCGCGCGCCTTTTGCGGCGGACGCAGAACCTCGTACAGCACACCATCGATCCGGTAGCGGATGATCATCTCGGTTTCGAACGGCTCCAGGTGGATGTCACTGGCGCGTTCACGACTGGCGCGGGCAATCAGGCCGTTGACAAAGCGGATGATCGGGGCTTCATCGCTGCTGTCGAGCAGATCGGTCGGGCCGAGGGTTGCCGAGAGGTCCTCCTCGCCATCCAGCTCCGGGGCGAAACTGGCAGAATCACCCGCCTGCTCGGCATAGGCGTGGTTGATTGCGCGCAGAATCTCTTCTTCAGGAGCGAGGCAGATCTCGACCCTGCATCCGGTCAAGGCCGCCAGGTCGTTGACCGGGGTGCTGTTGGTCGGATCGGTCATCGCCAGTTGCAGCGAGGTTTCGGTTATTTGTAGCGGGAAGATACATTGTTCACGCACATATTCCAGTGGCAGGCGACTAAGAAGTTCTCCCGTCCCGGTCTCGGCGGGAATGTTGGTCAGGTAGGTCAGGCCGAACTGTTTCGCCAGGGCGCAGGTCAGGGCACTGGCGCTGAGGCCATGGTGGTTGAGCAAAATCTGGCCGAGACGTTGCGGGTCCTGTTGCTGGCGTTGCAGGGCCTCTTCGATGATCTGCGCGGGGAGTATGGAGTCCTGTTGCAGGATCTCCCCCAGTTTCAGCCAGTTACTCATTCTCGGCGGGGGTCTCCTCAGGGTTTTCTACTGGATCAAGGTCGAAGATCAGCGCATTTTTGTTGATTGATCTCTTCAGCGCTTCGGTTTGGAACCCCTGGCCGGTAAAGCGTGCTCGACGGGTAATCTCGGCCATCTCGCTGGCATTGTGAATTATTCGTGGGGTGATGAAAACCAGCAGGTTGGTTTTTGAGGTAGTGGTTCCTTTAGAGCGGAAGAGTCGGCCGAGCAGGGGGATGTCGCCCAGCAACGGAACCTTCGATTCTGTGGCTTGAACGTTGGTGCCGATCAGCCCTCCCAGCACGACGGTCTTGCCGTCTTCGGCCAGGACCGTGTTGCGTAACTGGCGTTTGGTGAAGGTGGGACCGACCTCATCAATGTTCCCAACCTGGGTACCAGCAATATCGGTGATCTCCTGAAAAATTTTGAGACGCACCAGATTCCCTTCGGTGACCTGCGGAGTGAAGCGCAGGGTTAAGGCGACGTCCTTGCGCTCGACCGAAACACTGGTCGCCAGACCGGTGCTACCAGTGTCAGTCAGGCGACTGGTGATGATCGGCACGTTAGCGCCAACGATGATTTCGGCCTCTTCATTGTCCGAGGTCAGCAGGCGCGGAGCAGAGAGGATATTGATGTCATTGCTGGTCTGCGACAGCTGGATCAGGGCCGAGATCGCCG
>JAUXIR010000253.1 GCA_030620915.1 Geopsychrobacter sp.
AAGGGCCTCTTTGAGGGTCGGTTTTTTCAGGGTTTTAAGCCCCTGTTTTTTGCAGACATAGAAGGCGTAGAGACACATGCCGGCAATGATCAGCAGGCCCGGAACAAAGCCGGTGAGAAACAGCGCTTCTAAGGGGTCGTTGCTGACCATCGCGTAGAGGATCATCGCAATCGATGGCGGGATGATGACCCCGAGGATCGGTGCGGTTGTCATGATGCCGACCGAGAACTTTTCGTCGTAGCCGTTCTCGAGCAGAGCCGGGATCATGAAACCGCCGATTGCGACGACGGTGGCCACGGTTGAACCGGAGATCGCACCGAAGAAACCACAGGCCAGAACCCCGGCCATCGCCAGACCACCGGGTAGAAAGCCGACCATGATGTTG
The DNA here is from genome assembly GCA_030620915.1 of Geopsychrobacter sp. Taxonomy (GTDB): domain Bacteria; phylum Desulfobacterota; class Desulfuromonadia; order Desulfuromonadales; family Geopsychrobacteraceae; genus Geopsychrobacter. The sequence continues at coordinate 386 of JAUXIR010000253.1, forward strand.
GCCGCTTTGATCAGTTTTTCAACGATGCTGCCGGTGGTCATGATATTGCCGCAGAGGACAAAGAAGAGCACGACGATCAGTGCGAACTTGTCCATACTGCGGTAGAGCACCTCGATCACGATCTGTGGGTCGATGCCGAGGATATAGACCAGGCCGACGGTGCCGGTGAAGAAGAGTGACATGAAGACCGGCACTGTTGAAGCGAGGCAGCCGAGCAGCAGCGCGGCGATCAGCAGGTAGTTGGTTTCCATCTAGCGGTCTGCCTTCTCTTCGGTGATGATCGATTTGCCGGTCCAGTCTTCAACCATTACGATCAGGGTGCGTAGAAACAACATGACACCGAACAGCGGCAAGACCGCGTAAAAATACCATTCCGGAATCCGCAGGGTTGCAGTAAGAGCATATTCGTCCTGATACATCATCAGAGTCATGGTCCAGCCGAGCCTGATCATGATGGCCGAAAAGAGTAGTGCCGTCAGGTGGGAAAAAAGGGTTAAGGGTTTTTGCAGCACGGGAATGATCTGGGGCAGTGCGTCGATACGGATGAGGGAACGACTCCGCACCGCAGCAACGCAACCGATGTAGGTCGAAAAGAAGATGACCTTGCGGACAACTTCGTCCGACCAATAGAGGCTGAAGTTATCGGTCGTTTTGCGCAGGATCACATTGGCCATCGCTGTGAGCAAGGCAACTCAAACGGCGACCAGGAGTGACCATTCCTCAATAAAGAGGAGGCTGCGATCAACGGATCTGAAGGTTTTTTTTAGCATATTCCTACACCGGGCTGGCAATAAAACGGGGCCGGGGAGGAATCCCCGGCCCCATGAGCGCAGCGGATTATATAGCTTCAGCTATCAACTGCCAAGCTTGGCGCGAACCTTGGCGAGGTAATCGGGTCCGATTTTTTCGCTCCAGTTTTTCAGCACCGGCTCGGCCTGCTTTTTCAGTTCGGAAAGCTCGTCAGCCGAAAGTTGAATGAATTGTACACCGGCTTCTTTCGCCTTGGCGATCTGCGCGTCATGCTGTTTACGGGTCGCCACGCGGGTTGCAGCACTCTCTTCGGCAATAACCTCCAGGAAGGTCTGTTTCAGGTCGGCTGGCAGCATGTTGAGCCAACGCTTATTGACCAGGTGGATGAAGAGACCCTGAGCATAGTTCAACTCAGTAAAGGATTTAGCAATGGTGAATTTCTTGGTGATATTGCAAACGATCTCGGTGTGGTCCAGTCCAGAGATAACCCCGGTCTGCAGCGCCTGAGGAACATCCGGCCAAGGCATGACGGTAAATTTCAGGCCCCAGGCCTTGTAGACATCAGTGTTGACAGGAGTCTGGGCGATGCGGAAGTTGATGCTCTTGGCGTCAGTGATATTCATAACCGGGGTGGTGGTCGCCCAGCCGTAGGGGCCATAACCGGTGATATCGGCGACCAGAACTCCCTGGGAAATAGCCCCCTCGGCAAAGGGTTGCCAGAGCTCAGGGTCGTTGCGGAAGCTATCGAGCTTGTCAAAGGTGTCGATGACGTAGGGTAGATTGACGATACCGAGGCGGTCTGAAACGTTGGCTGCGGCGACCGAGGAGCTGAGCATGCCCTGCACAGCGCCGAGCTTCAATTTGCTGATGACATCCTTCTCGCCGCCAAGTTGAGCCAATGGGCGAAAATCGACATAGATCTGACCGCCGGTTTTCTCCCAGACCTTGTCACGGATGCGATAGCCGACCGCGACACCTTCGATGACCGGGTGGGAGATATTTGACAGGATGTAGGTATATTTTGCCCCGCTGGGGTCGAATTTTGGTTTCCAGCCAGCCAGCGGATCTTTCTTTTCGGCCGCGAAGGCCGGTGCGACAAGGCATAGGGTAAGCAACAGGATCAGTAGTTTTTTCATGGTAAATCCTCCGGAGACAGGGAAAATCAGAACGCCGTTCAGGCGCACGGAAATAAAATTAAATATCAATAAAAACGGTAGGTTAGATAAGAAATGTAACTTTATCATGTCGGGGGGACAAGCAGATAATGGGACAAAATAAAAGCCGCAGTGAAATTCATCACTCCGGCTTTTACTGGGATGGTTATGCGATGTGCGCCTAGTTTGGCAGTGCGCTACGTACGCGTGAAAGGTAGTCCTGGCCGACTTTTTCGCCCCACTTTTTCACGACCGGTAGCGCCAGGTTTTTTAGTTCGGCCAAATCGGTCTGCGCCAGGTCCAAAAAGACAACCCCTGCTGCAGTTGCTTCTGCAATCTCCTTATTTTGTTGCTGCTCTGTTAGTGCCCTGGCCTTGGTGCTCTCCTCCTCGATGATGCGGACCAGAAGTTTCTGCAGATCAATCGGTAAGGAGCTAAGCCAGCGTTTATTCATCAGGTGGATATACAGGCCCTGTGCATAGTTGATCCGGGTAAAGTTCTTTGCGACGCTGAATTTTTTCGAAATATTGCAGACAATCGGGGTGTGATCGAGCCCGCTAATGACACCGGTTTGCAGTGCTTGCGGGACGTCCGGCCAGGGCATGACCGTAAACTGCAGTCCCCAGGCGCGGTAGAGGTCGATATTAACCGGGGCCTGGGCAATGCGGAAAACCTGGGCCTTGGCCTCGTCCAGGGAGCGAACAGGACTGGTGGTCGCCCAGCCGTAGCCGCCATAGCCAGTGAAATCGACGACTTTAATCCCTTTTCTTGCGGCCTGTTCGCCGTATTCTGCAAAAAGCGTCTTGTTTTTGCGGAATGTCTCCAGCTTGGCGAAACTGTCGATCAAAAAAGGAAGATTAACCAATCCGAGACGCGGCGAGACATTCGGCGCTGCGACCGAAGAACAGAGCATGCCTTGAATTGCGCCCATTTTGAGTTTTTGCAAGACATCTTTTTCTCCGCCCAATTGTGAAATTGGCCGATAATCGACGTAAAGTTGTCCCTTGCTTTCAGCCCAAACCCGATCACGGATCTGATAGCCGACGGAGACGCCCGCAATGGCCGGATGGCCGACGCTTGACAGCAGGTAGGTGTATTCTGCCTGGGTTGGATCAAATGCCGGTTTCCAGGAGGCAAGCGGGTCTGCCGCCATCCCGCTTGCAGGCAGCAGAAGAAACACAAACAGAATGGAGAACCAGCAAAAATTCAACATCGGAAACACCCTCCTCAAAACAGTAAGAAATCTCAAGAGTCCATACTTCGAATAATAAACCAGGTTGTGCGGGATTCAAAGCGGCATAAAAGAGATTGACTTAAAAGCATACAACAATATATATATTTAATTGAATATTTGGGTTGGCTCTGTGCCGGCCCGAGCGACGAGCTCTATATCCAAGGGCCCGCATCCTGCGGTTCTTAACGAGGAGAAGATT
>JAUXIR010000300.1 GCA_030620915.1 Geopsychrobacter sp.
CTGCCCATCTCGGACAGCAGGGCGGCGCTTAGCTTTGAACCGGTACATCCCAGTGGATGCCCGAGAGCGATGGCGCCGCCATTGACATTAATAATTTCCGGGTTGAGCTTAAGTTCCTTGATCACCGCCAGGGACTGTGAGGCAAAGGCCTCGTTGAGTTCGATCAGGCCTATATCGTCCTGCTTGAGACCGGCAGCCTTAAGCACGGCAGGAATCGCTTCGACCGGACCGATCCCCATAATCTCCGGCGGTACACCGCGCACGGCAAAACCGGTGAAACGGGCGATGGGATCCTTGCCAATTCTCTTCAGGTAGGCTTCAGAAACCACCAGCACTGCCGCTGCACCGTCGGTCATCTGCGAGGTATTGCCGGCGGTCACCCGCCCTTTGAGCTTGAAGACCGGCTTCAGCTTGGCCAGGGAAACGGCGGTAGTCTCAACACGCACGCCATCGTCGATGGAGACCAGTTCGGTCTTTTTCTGCATGACGCCATTAACCAGCGCAGCATGCTCAACTTCGACCGGGATGATCTCATCGCTGAACTTACCTGCGGAAATCGCGGCGGCCGCCTTCTGATGGCTGGCGGCGCCGAAAACATCCATCTCCTCTCGAGAGATGTCGTATTTCTCGGCCACCAGCTCAGCGGTCATCCCCATACCGGTGAAAACTTCGGGATAGTCGGCGACCAGACCCGGGTTGGGGGCAAACTTGTGGCCACCCAGAGGGACACGGGTCATCGATTCGATGCCGCCGGCGATCAGGCAGTCGGCCTGACCGGCGTTGATCTTCTCGGCCGCCAGGGCGATACTCTGTAAGCCGGAAGAGCAGAGACGATTGATGGTCATGCCAGATACCAGGTAGGGCAGTCCGGCCTTAAGCGCCGCCACCCGGGCGACGTCCCAGCCAGCTTCTGCTTCAGGAAAGGCACAGCCGAGGATCACATCCTCGACATCCAACGGATCGATGACGGTTCGCTCGATCAGCCCCTTGATCGCCACGGCGGCCAAGTCGTCAGGACGCACGCCGTTGAATTTCCCTTTATAGGCTCGGCAAGCCGGTGTTCTGTAGGCTGCCAGAATATATGCTTTACTCATGATTTCATTCTCTCCTTAATTCCGCAGGACCTTGCCGGTCTTCAACATGTTTTCGATTCGTTCGGCGGTCTTGTCATTGACGCACAGCTTGAGGAATCCTTCCCGCTCTAGGTCGAGCAGGTACTGCTCGCTGATCAGGGTACCTGCAGGGACATCGCCGCCGGTGATCACTTCGGCGATGGTGCTACCGAGTTCCATCTCGTACTCGCTGATGAAACCGCCGATCTGCATGTTATAGAGCTGGTTCTTGAGAACAGCAGCGACATCACGGCCGGGGGCCTTGATACTCTGTTGCGGCTGCGAAGGACGATAGGTAGCGGAGAGAGCCAGCACCTTCTGCTTGGCATCGGCGATCAGCCGGTCGATATCCATGCTGACCGAATCGCCAGGACGCATGTAACTCAGTCCTTCGAGTTCAGCGGCGGAACCGGAGACCTTACCCATCAGGATGTTCTGGAAGTGCTTGCTGATAAAGGGAGTGACGTCGGTACGGTAGGCAGATGCCTTTTCGATGGCGCGGAGTGCAAGTTCCTTAGTGCCTCCTCCGGCCGGAAGCAAACCGACCCCGATCTCGACCAGCCCCATGAAGGTTTCTGCGTGAGCGTTGATGCTATCTGCATGCAGAGCCACCTCGGCACCGGCCCCCAGGGCCATGCCGAAGGGCGCGGCGACCACAGGAACGCTGGCGTATTTCATCGCCATCAAAGCGTTCTGCAATTTGATGATCAGCGCTTCGATCTTGTCCAGCTCATTCGTCCTGATCGCCTCAAGAAAGTAAGCCAGGTTGGCACCGGCGGAAAAGGCGGTACCCTGGTTACCGACCACCAGACCGACCCCACCTTCTTCGGCGCGCGCAACCGCCTTTTCGACCATCTCGATGGTGCCGAGGTCGATGGCGTTCATTTTGGAATGAAACTCCAGGCAGATGACGCCGTCACCGATATCGTGGATCGAGGCATCGTTGTTACTGTCAAGTATCGAACCGGCCTGACGCAGTCTGTTCAGGTTGATATGGCTAGCCGGTACCTCGATCTCTTCATATTTTCCAGAAACCAGATTCAGGGCAAACTTCTTACACCCTTCACTCTTATAAAAGGACTCGATCTCCCGCATGGTGGCGGGAACGGCAACGCCGTCTTTATCTGCCCGCTTAACGAACTCCGGCACACCGATGGCGTCGAGCATCTCGAAGGGCCCAAGCTCCCAACTGAAGCCCCACTTCATACCGTTATCGATATTGACTACATCATCGGAGATTTCGGGGATTCGATTGAAGCTGTAGATCAGGGTGTCACGCAAATTACGCCAGACGAACTCGGACGCCTTGTCGTAACCATTCACTGCTGCCCTGACCTTGGCGGCCGAGTTACCGGCCTTCGTGGCCGCCTTGATCGACTCGAACTTTGGATCCTGCGGCGCCTTGTATTCACCAGTCCGATAATCATAGAAGTGGATGCCGGCCTGCTCCTTCTTGAAGAAACCCTGCTTGGCCTTCTGGCCGAGCAAACCCTTTTCGATCATTGAGACGTAGAAGTCGGGCACCTGGAACATCTGCCGCTCTTCATCATTGGGGAGCAGTTCGTAGCTGTTCCGACAGATGTGCGCCATAGTGTCGTTACCGACCAGATCACAGGTCCGGAAGATAGCGCTCTTGGGGCGGGCACTTGAGGGACCGGAAGCGGCATCGGCCTCCTCGACGGTCATCCCCAGTTCGACCAGATGCTGCATGGCATTGAACAGGTTGTAAACGCCAATCCGGTTGGCGACGAAGTTCGGAGTATCCTTGCCGTAGACAATCCCCTTTCCGAGCCGTTTGCTACCGAACTCAGCCATGAAATCGATGACTTCTGGGTCAGTGTACTTGCAGGGAATGATCTCCAACAGACGCAGGAAACGCGGTGGGTAGAAGAAGTGGGTGACGAGAAAATTCTTGCGATGCTGTTCCGGCAACAGTTCGGCCAATTCGTTGACCGACAAGCCGCTGGTGTTTGTTGAGAGAATTGTGCCCTCGGTCAGGTTGGGCAGGATCTTTTCGGTGATCAAACTCTTCTTGATCACCATACTCTCGACTACCACCTCGACCACCCAGTCACAGCCGGAAATCTTGGCCATGTCGTCGTCGAAGTTGCCGACACTGATCAGA
>JAUXIR010000122.1 GCA_030620915.1 Geopsychrobacter sp.
AAAACGGCCGTGAAAACCCGCTTTACGAAAAGTTTGACCGGGTGTGTGACATCCTCAAGAAATACGATGTGGTTCTTTCCTTGGGCAACGGCCTGCGTGCCGGTGCGATTCACGATTCCAACGACCGGGCCATGATTCAGGAGTTGTTGATCAACTGTGAACTGGCCGAACTGGGGCGTGATATGGGCTGCCAGATGCTGGTCGAAGGGCCGGGGCACATGCCGCTCGACGAAATTGAGGCCAACATCCGCCTGCAGAAACGGATGAGTGGCGACGCTCCCTATTACATGCTCGGACCGATTACGACCGATGTCGCTCCCGGCTACGATCATATTACTGCCGCTATCGGCTCAGCCCAGTCGAGTCGTTACGGCGCCGACCTGATCTGTTACATCACTCCGGCCGAGCACCTGGCCCTGCCCAACGAGCAGGACGTCATCGATGGGGTCAAGGCGGCCAAGGTCGCGGCCTACATCGGCGACATGAACAAGTACCCTGAGCGGGGTCGGCAGCGCGATAAGGAGATGAGCAAGGCGCGACGCGATCTTGACTGGGAGAAGCAGTTTGAACTGGCGCTCTTCCCTGAAGACGCCCGGGCCATTCGTGCCAGCCGCACCCCGGAGGATGAGGATACCTGCACCATGTGCGGCGATTTCTGTGCCTCACGCGGGGCCGGGGAGTTGTTCAAGCAGGACCTGCGTGGGGATAAGATCTGAAGGTTGACCACTGAGTCACCAGGTAAGTTCATGGGCTTTTTAACGCAGAGATGGAGAGTTGCAGAGACGGAGAGAAAGGCCAGATCTATTTTGCTTTTCTCAGCGACCTCTCCTCCTCTGCGACTCTCTGTTTAAATGCCTTTCTTGGTGTCCTTGGTGTCTTGAGTGAACAGAGTGAGCGGGAGGCTAAAAGATATGTTTTCTGCCTCAGGAGGTACAAATGGCAACTGAAGGTCCAGTGATTGTGAAGCCGGAGGAGATCGAGTCGGAAAGTTTCCGCATGATCGATGCCGAGGTTGGTCCGCACCAGTTTGACGCACAACAGTGGCCGGTGGTGCGGCGGGTGATCCATACCACGGCCGATTTTTCCTTCAGCGAAGCAACCGAGTTCTCTTTTGCCGCCGTGACGCGTGGCCTCGATGCGCTGCGCGGCGGGGCCAAGATTCTCTGTGATACCAATATGGTCCTGGCCGGGATCAATAAGTCCCGTTTGGCCAAGCTGGGAGGAACAGCGGTCTGCTATGTGGCCGATGCCGATGTGGCTGCCGGCGCCAAGGAGCAGGGCGTCACCCGTTCAATCATGGCGCTGCGCAAGGGGGCTGCCGAAGGCTGCAATCTCTTCCTGATCGGTAACGCGCCGACGGCGCTGTTTGAATTGTTGCGCCTGGCTGAGGCGGGCGAAGTTGACCCGGCGTTGGTGGTTGGCGTGCCGGTCGGTTTCGTCGGCGCTGTCGAGTCGAAAGAGGCGCTCTATCAGAGTGAACTTGCCAATATCTGCTGCCGCGGTCGCAAGGGCGGCTCGGCGATTGCCGCCGCCATCCTCAATGCCTTGATGATTCTGGCCGAGGATTAATCAGCCATGAAGAAGCAGTTGCGCAGCGGTTATACCACCGGCGCCTGTGCCGCCGCCGCCACCCTGGGGGCGGCCATGCTGTTGCGCGACGACTGTTGTTCTACTGAGGTCTGGTTACCGATGCCTGCCGGAGACAGGGCTCGTTTTGCGCTTGAAAATTGTCGATTCGAGGGAGATGCCACGCTGGCCAGTGTCATCAAGGATGCCGGGGATGATCCCGATGTCACTCACGGGGTTGAGATCTACGCGCGCTTGAGTCGCACCACCGAAGAGGGAATCAGCTTTGCCGCCGGAATCGGAGTCGGCACGATCACCAAGCCGGGGTTGGCCCTGGCGGTCGGTGAACCGGCGATCAACCCGGTTCCGCGCCAGATGATCGAAACCGCGCTACGCACTGTTTTTCCTCAGGGAGGTTTTCGAGTCGAGATTTATATCCCCGAGGGACTGGCGCGCGCGGCCAAGACCATGAATGAGCGCCTCGGCATCGTCGGCGGCCTGTCGATCCTCGGCACCACCGGGATTGTGCGCCCGATCAGCCATAAGGCCTGGACCGATACCCTCGAGGTCGCCCTCGATGTGGCCCTGGCCAGCGGGGCCGATGAGGTGGTTTTGAGTACCGGCCGCACCAGTGAAGCTGCGGCGCGTAAACAGCTTCCGCACTTACCGGATGAGGCCTTTGTGATGATGGGCGATCATATCGGCTATTGCCTCGAGGCCTGTGCGCGCAAAAAAGTGGCGCGCTTGAGCCTGTCCGGGCAATTCGCCAAGCTGGTCAAGATCGCCTGCGGTCACCCGCAGACCCACGTGCGCAATTCGAGTCTCGATCTTGAGCAGCTGCAACACTGGGCTGATCAGATCAACCTTGACCCTGTCGACATTTCACGGCTAGAGTTGGCACATACCGCACGCGATATCTTTGTCAGTTTCGGCGCCGATTCCGCGTTGATCGACAAGGTGGCCGCCGAGGCGCTGTTGCAATGTCGCAAGTTGCTGCCTGATACCCGCTTACAGCTTCTACTGGTCGATTATCAGAGCCGGGTGGCGCGCTGTTTTTTTTGATTTAAGCTGAACATTGAACTTTTTCTATAAAGAGGCGACCATGAAAACCATCCATGTGATCGGGGCCGGTATCGACGGCCAGGAAGCTTTCGGCATTCAGGCGCTTGAGTTGATTAATGCGGCCGACCTGCTCTGCGGCGGTGAGCGACTGCTGGCGCTCTTCCCCGATTTTGTCGGTGAAACCATGAGTATCGACAAGAACCTGGCAGAGCTGGTCGAAACCCTGCAACGGCATCAGGGACGGACCGTGGTTCTCGCCTCAGGCGATCCGCTCTTCTTCGGCATTGGGCGTTACCTGCTGCGCAACCTGCCCGATACCCTGCTCGAATTTCTGCCCAACGTGACCTCGGTTCAGTATGCCTTCGCCAAGATCCGTGAGCCCTGGGATGATGCGGTGTTTATCTCGGTGCATGGCCGTGGTCTGCAGAAGGCGGTCGATCGTATCATTGCCAACGACAAGGCCGCGATCTTAACCGATGAGGTCAATACCCCGGCCGCGATTGCCAAGGCTCTGCTCGATCGTGGCTGCAGCGGCTATCGCGCCTATCTGTGCGAAAATCTGGGCACCGAAGAAGAGCGGATCCGCATCACCAATATCTCCGATCTTGCCGAAATAGAGGCGGCACCGCTCAATGTGCTGCTGCTGATCCGTGAGTTTGATGACGAGGAACAGGCCTACGTGCCGACCCTCGGTATCCCCGATGATGAATTCCTGACGGTCAAGAAACTGATCACCAAGGAGGAGATCCGGGTTGTGACCCTGGCCAAGCTCAAACTGCGTCACGATATGTGTCTGTGGGATATCGGTGCCGGTTCCGGCTCTATTTCGATCGAAGCGGATCATCTGCTGCCCAACGGTCGGATCTTCGCGGTCGAGCGTAACGCGGAGTGCCGGCGTTTTATCAAGCAGAACCTGCAGAAGTTCAATGCGCGCAACGTGCAGCTGGTCGAAGGGGACGCGCCGCAGTGTCTCGAGGAGCTGCCCGATCCCGACCGGGTCTTTATCGGCGGTTCGGGTGGGCACCTGTGGGAGATTCTCGAGCTGGTCGACCAGCGCCTTGCGGCAGGCGGCCGGATCGTGCTCAATGCCATTACCCTGGATACCCTGACTGCGGCCAGCGAATTCTTTGCCAATGCCGGCTTCGAGGTCGAGGTGGTGACGGTCAATATTGCCCGCACCCGGCCACTGACCAACTACAAGATGTTCGAGGCCTACAACCCGGTTTACATTTTGACTGCGGTCAAGGACTGATGGCGTCGCACAAATTCCGACCTACGGTGTTGCCGCGTTTGATCGCGACCTCGACATGCCGATGCATGCCTTCGTCCGCGCTCAATCACGGCGCCTTGTAGGACGAAATTTTTGCTTAGCCATTAAAAATACTTGGGGAAAAGTATGACCAAGCTAACGATTCTAGCGGGAGAAGTGCTGTTCGTCGGTGCCGGCCCCGGCGATCCGGAACTGATCACGCTTAAGGGCTTAAGGGCTTTGCAGCAGGCCGATCTGGTGGTTTACGCCGGTTCGCTGGTCAACCCGGCCCTGCTTGAAGAGTGTCGCCAGGATTGCGAAATCCATGACAGCGCTCCGCTCAACCTCGATCAGGTCCTCAAGCTTCTGTTTGCCGGCGCGAAGGACGGGCAAAGGGTGGTGCGTCTGCATACCGGTGACCCGGCGCTTTACGGGGCGATCCAGGAACAGATGGAGGCGCTCGATGCGGCCGACATCCCTTATCGGCTGATCCCCGGTGTGACTGCGACCTTTGCCGCCGCCGCCAGCCTTAAACAGGAATTGACCCTGCCCGGTGTTTCACAGACCCTGGTCCTGACGCGCCTGGCCGGACGCACTGCGGTACCCGACAGCGAAGCCCTGGGTAATATTGCCCGGATCGGCGGTACTGTTTGTCTCTACCTGTCGGTCGGGATGATGGACAAACTGGTTGCTGAACTGCTGGCTGGTGGGGTGTTTACCCCGCAGACTCCGGTTGCGGTGGTTTATCGTGCCAGTTGGCCCGATGAGAAGATGGTTGAGGGGACCCTGGCCGATATCGCCGCAACCGTTGCCGAGGCCGGAATCACGCGCCAGGCGCTAATTCTGGTCGGTGAGGTTTTGAAGGCGCGTCAGCAGGGGGTGCCTGAAAAGTCGAAGCTGTATGATCCAGGTTTTGAGCACGGATATCGATCGAAAGATGGTTAAGAGCAAGACCGTCGGGTCTCGGCCCGACAGCCGACTTCATTTTCTTTGAATCGCAAAGAAAACGAAGCAAAAGAAACTCTTTTTATTTCTGTCGCAGGGTTGCGGATCTTCGTTGAGACAATAGGTGTCAGGTTCTCCAACAGAGTTCTGAGCATCGATCCACCCGCAAGCTGAAAGGCCCCGACGAGCAAGAAGCCGCTCGAACGGGCTAAACGGTAGCTGCGGTGGGAACAATATAACATCCTGCCGGGATCTGCCAGAGGCACTACCTCCCGTGTGGCGCAACCCGACGATCTTTTCCCACTGAGAGTAGACCGAGCCATTAAGCATCATGACCCTAGCAATCATCGCCATCACCAGCGGCGGCGCCAGCCTCGCCAGAAGACTTCACCGTCAGGTCGAAGCCGCCGAACTCTGGTTGCCGGACAAATTCCGCCAAACCGATACCACCAACTACTACAGTGAAAAGCTGGCCGACCTTCTGCCGCAACTCTTTGCCCGGGTCGACGGACTGGTCTGCATCATGGCCAGTGGCATCGTGGTCCGGCTGCTCGCCCCACATATCAAGAGTAAGGATCAGGACGCCGCAGTAGTGGTCTGTGACGAGGCCGGAGAGCATGCAATCAGCCTGCTCTCCGGGCACCTGGGCGGGGCTAACGCACTGGCCGGCGAGGTGGCTAAGATCCTCGGCGGACAAGCGGTGATTACCACCGCGACCGATGTCAATCGGCTGCCCGCCTTCGACGAGGTCGCGCGGCAGAATAATATGGCGGTCGAACCGCTGGAACGGATCAAGCTGCTCAACGGCCTGCTACTCGAGCAGAAGTCGATCGCCCTGGCTGACGCCGAAGGCTCGGTCGCGGCGGCCTATCGGAATATCCCCTCCGTCACCGCTGCCCGCAGTTTTGCCACCGCCCTGCAGCAAGACGCCGCCGGTTTCGTTTTTGTCAGCAATC
>JAUXIR010000072.1 GCA_030620915.1 Geopsychrobacter sp.
GAATCCTCCGAGGGTCAATTCAACGCCTGTTGGTCTTGCGGTTATCTGCGCGATTAACCGCGCACCAAAGTTCAGCGCATGTTTGCACTCAAGGTCCAGAATCAGCTATAACCTGTAAAAACCTATCCTTAAAGATTATGGAGCTATTCATGTTCAATCAGAAACAGACCATCCCGGCGGCCGCGGCGATCAGCAGCACCAGCAGTTTCCTCTCCAAGGTCTACGGCTGGATGACCGCCGGTCTGGCCCTGACGGCCCTGGCCGCGATGCTGACCCTTTCGAGTCAGGGCTTGCTGAACCTGATCTTCGGCAACAAGCTGGTCTTCTACGCGCTGATCTTCGGTGAACTGGGACTGGTGATCGGCCTGTCGGCGGCGATCAACAAGATCAGCTCCAAGACCGCGACCCTGTTGTTCCTGCTCTATTCGGCGCTCAACGGGGTGACCTTCGCCTCGATCTTTCTGATCTACACCAGCAGTTCCATCGCCGGCACCTTCCTGGTCGCCTCGGGAACCTTCGGTGCGATCAGCCTCTACGGCTATGTCACCAAGCGCGACCTGAGCGGCTGGGGCAGCTTTTTCTTCATGGGCCTGATCGGCGTTATCATCGCCTCGGTGGTTAATATCTTTCTGCAGAGTGAGATGCTCAACTGGGTCATCAGCTACATCGGCGTCTTTGTCTTTGTCGGTCTGACCGCCTACGACACCCAGAAGATCAAACGGATCGGAGCCGCCGGTTTCGGCGACGAAGAGAGTCGTAAGAAGGCCTCGATCCTGGGGGCGCTGACCCTCTATCTCGATTTCATCAATCTGTTCCTGATGCTGTTGCGGGTCATGGGCAGCCGCCGCTAAGGTTCTCGATAGCGGTGCCCTCAAGGGGACAGTTTCAATTTCATCCTTCATCCCATTTCATGCCTAAAGAGTCCGACCAGGTCCTGGTCGGACTCATTATGTTTCCTGACTAGTATCTATCTTCAGCGATACCGAGAAACATTCCCATCTCCCTCATGGAGAGGGGTTGAGCTTCCCCTCTCTGCCGAACCGTATAATTTATCAGATCGATTTCAATATCCTCGTCGTGCACGCACGCGATTCAGTCGCTTGCCTGATCGTGCTAAATCAATGCCCGGCATTATACTGGTTGACTCCTCAGGGATGATATAATGACTCCACGCTCCCAGAGGAGAAAATCATGAAGAGCTTCTTGACCATCCTGCGGTGTACCGTACCCCGATGTCCCACTGCCGGCGAGGCCATGCTAATTTATCTCCACCGCCGAAAGCCATGGCAGCGATGAAAAGTAAAGATAAGAACTTCACTTTTCCCCCGCCCTACCAGGAGGAACTCGGCATCGACTGGCACCTGCTGGTCGTAAATGAGGTTTTCGAAAAGATCCTGTCAAACCTCCAGGGACTGAGCGAAAATGAGGCCGCAGAACGTCTGAAAGAATTCGGCCGCAACAGCCTTCCCGAGCGGAGACCGCCAGGGATCGCCACCATCCTCCTGCGCCAGTTTCTCAGCCCTCTGATCTACATCCTGCTGGCGGCAGGAAGCCTTTCCCTGCTGATCGGCGAAATTACCGACGCTCTTTTCATCTTTGCCGTCATTCTCCTCAACGCCGGACTCGGCACCTTTCAGGAATGGAAGGCAGAAAAGAGCGCTGCAGCCCTGCAGAACCTGCTGCGCATCTTTGCCCGGATCAGACGGGAAGGTCAGGAGTTCAATATCCCCGGTGAGGAGCTGGTCCCCGGCGACATCGTATTGCTTGAATCAGGCAACCAGGTTCCTGCCGACCTGCGCCTGATCACGATCAAGAACCTGACAATCGACGAATCCCTGCTGACCGGTGAATCTCAGGCGGTAGCAAAAAACAGCCGGTCCCTCGAAGGGGCGCGGCCTCTAGCAGAACGCAACAACATGGCTTTTGCCGGTTCGACTGTGGCCTCCGGACGGGGTATCGGAGTCGTCATCGCAACCGGCTTGAGTACCGAACTCGGACAGATCGCCAGGGCGATAAACGAAACGCAACCGGCCAAGCCCCCCCTGGTCATCCGCATGGAGCTCTTTGCCCGCCAGATCAGCTATATCGTCCTCGGATTCGTCGCCCTGCTGGCACTGATTTCGCTAATCAGGGGTGCCTCCTATATCGAGGTCTTTTTCATGGCCGTAGCCCTGGCCGTCTCTGCCATTCCCGAGGGTCTCCCTGTGGCGATGACCGTGGCCCTCTCCATCGCCACCACCCGCATGGCACGGCGTAACGTTATCGTCCGCAAGCTGACGGCGGTGGAGGCACTGGGAAGCTGCACCTGCATCGCCAGCGACAAGACCGGAACCCTGACCGTGAACAAACAGACCGCCAAAATCATCGGCCTGCCCGACGGACAGCTTTTTGCCGTCACCGGTCAAGGCTACTCAGGACAAGGCATGATCATAACCCCCGAGGGGGAGGAACCCTCCCCGGCGGCGCGTCTCAGCCTCGAAAGACTGGCCTCAGCAGCCGTTCTCTGCAACGAGGCCCAGCTCAATGAAAAGGAAGGTGCCTGGGAGCATAACGGCGACGCAGTCGACCTGGCCCTTCTTGCCCTCGGCTACAAGATGGGCCTGGTCCCCGGCGATCTCAGGGCGGCAGTGGAAAATGTCGGCGAAATCCCCTTCGAATCAGAACACCGCTACGCTGCCAGTTTCTACCGGGACGACGAGGGAATCACCGTCGCCGTCAAGGGCGCAGTCGAAGCGGTCCTCCCCTTCTGTACCGACATACAAACAGAAGAGGGGGAGGAGCCTGTCGTCCACGAGACCATCGACCAGGAAGCTCTGTCCCTGGCGGAGGGAGGATACCGGGTCATCGCCGTCGCGCGGGGAAGGCTGGCAGAGGAACCCGATTTCGACAAGATCGATGAAAAAGCGATTCCTCCCTTGACCTTTCTCGGTCTGATCGGTCTGATCGATCCCCTGCGGCCCGAGGTTAAGGGGGCGGTCAACAGATGCAAGAAGGCCGGTGTCAAGGTCATCATGGTGACCGGCGATCACCCGGCCACAGCCTTGAGCATCGCCTGTGAACTGGGGATTGCCCGGAACCGGAACGACCTCGTCACTGGCGATCAGCTGGAGAAGATCGGATCACCGGAAATCCCCCTGTATCTGGAAGTCGTGAAAAAAGCCTCCGTCTTCAGTCGCGTCGCACCGTTGCAGAAGCTCGATATCGTCGTTGCCCTCGGCATGCTCGGACATTTTGTCGCCGTCACCGGTGACGGCGTCAACGACGCCCCCGCCTTGCGCAGGGCCAACATCGGCGTGGCCATGGGGTCGGGTACCGACGTGGCAAAGGATACCGCCTCGATCATCATCACCGATGACAATTTCGCCTCGATCGAAAGCGGCGTGGAGGAGGGACGCTTTGCCTACGACAACATTCGCAAGGTCGTCTATCTGCTGATCTCCACCGGTGGCGCCGAGATCGTCCTCTTTTCCCTCGCCCTGCTCACCGGGCTGCCCCTGCCACTGATGGCGGTGCAGCTTCTCTGGCTTAATCTGGTAACCAACGGTATCCAGGATGTGGCGCTGGCCTTCGAGGGCGGCGAACCCGGCAGCATGGGACGACCGCCACGACCACCGACGGAGGGGGTTTTCAACCGACTGATGATCGAACAGACGCTTGTCTCGGGGATCGTCATGGGCCTGCTGGCCTTCGGCAACTGGTACTGGCTGCTGTCACTCGGTTGGGACGAGGCGGCGGCGCGCAACAGTACCCTGCTGCTGATGGTACTGCTGGAAAACGTTCATACCTTCAACTGCCGCTCCGAACGAATCTCGGTCTTCCGCGTGCCGCTACGCCGCAACTGGCTGCTGGTCGGCGGCGTGGCAATAGCCCAGGGGGTTCATATCCTCTCCATGAACACGCCACTGATGCAGAAAGTCCTGGGCGTGGCCCCGGTGTCATTTTCCCATTGGCTGACGCTGATCCTTCTCGCCTCGCTACTGATCGTCACCATGGAACTGTTCAAGATGTTCAGAAACAGAGTTCGCTGAGAGGCCATCCCCCCGGAAATGTCCATTGCCAAACAGCACGGGCGGAGAGCTGAGGCCACAGTTATCCGTCTGTTTGTTATACTTGACTGACAAATGCGAAATCCTATTCATGGGGATTGCCGTGGCTGATGAACTACTGAGTGCCGTGATCCGGCTGGAAAATCGAATCCAGCAACAGTTGCAGCAGGAGCAAGCCAGAGCCGACACATGGCTGGCCGGGGTACGCGCCGAGCAGGAAGAGCACGCAAGCCAGATCCGGCAGGAACTGGCCGATGAAGATGAGCGGATTCTGGCGGCAGCCGGGCAGCAGGACGAACAGGAGGCAGAGGCACTGGTTGCATGTGAAAAGCAATATTGCCGCCGCCTTGAACAGATTAGCGATCAAGTACTTCTGGAGGTGTTACGTCGACAGTTACTGAGAATCTTGCCGGGGCAAGTCGATGATCATCAAGATGTCCAAAGTTGAGATAGTCGGCCCCAAGGAGCAGCTGCTGGCCACTCTGGATCTGCTGCGGGGGAAAGGCGTTTTCCAACCGGAAGCGGATATCTGCGGCTTTGTCCCCCCTGAGGATGAAGCCAAAATCAAAGAATTGTTGCTGGATGAAACCGCCGTCGGCGAAAAGCTGCTTTTCGTCTCCCTACAAGAGCGGATCACCGAGCTGCTCGCCTGCCTTCCAGATCTCCCTTCACGCACCACCTACCTGCAACCCCTGCCGATCATCGATGTCTTAAGCGAACTGGTCGATAAACATCTCGCCAACTGCGGGAACTGGCAACAACAGGGCCAGAGCTTGCAGGAAGAGCTGGAATCGGTCTCGCGCCACTTACGCTTCTGGACGGTGCTCGAGCCGCTGGTGTCCGAGGTCGGCGATCATTCCCGGCTGGTCTTTTTCGGGGTCAGGGTGCGCAACCCGGACGAAATTCCCATTTTGCAGACACTGCTGGATGAACTGTCCGCCGGGCGCTGCCGCCTGACCACCGCCAGCATCGAAGATGGTAGTATCGTCGGCCTGATCACCACCGACCAAGGGATGGAAGAGTCGTTACGGCGCTTGCTCTCCGAAGAGCAGGTGCCGGAGTTGTCCCTGCCCGGCGAGCTGGTGGGTTTGCCGTTTCGCGAAAAGAGCGGCGCCTTGCGTCGCCTGCAGGCCGAAACCCAGGCCCGGCTGAATCAGCTGACAGCAGAGGTTGAGACCTTTGCCCATCGTTGGCTGCCGATCTACCGGCAGACCCTCGACTGGCTGGAGGAACGGCTCTCCCTCTACCAGGCGAGCGCCTCCGCCTATGAAACTCGCCAGTGCTTCCTGATTCACGGCTGGATGACCACAGAAGGCGTGGATGAACTGCAGCACGGCCTGACCGAGCAGTTTCAGGGGCAGGTGATCCTGAACGTACTGGAGATGCGCCAGGAGGATTTTGACCGGGTGCCCGTGATGCTGAGAAATCCGCTCTACTTCAAACCATTCGAACTCTTTGCCCGCCTGCTGCCGTTGCCCAAGTACAGTTCCTACGATCCGACCCCCTTTCTCGGTCTGTTCTTTCCGCTGCTGTTCGGCATGATCCTCGGAGATGTCGGCTATGGACTGCTGCTGGCGTTGCTGGCCGGGCTGCTGATCCGCTTTTTCGCCAAACATCCCGATCTGGTCGACGGCGCGAAAATCCTCGGGGTCTCCGCGGCCTACACCATCCTCTTCGGCTTCCTGTTCGGTGATTTCTTCGGGGATCTCGGCGAACGTCTATTCCATCTACAGCCGATCTGGCTGGAACGCAGCGCGGCGATCGTACCGATGATCGCCTTCGCGATTTCGGTCGGTACCGCCCATATTCTGCTCGGGCTGGTCCTCGGCATCCATTATGATTTCAAGCGTCGGTTGCGGCGCGAGGCGCTGGTGAAAATCATCACCCTGCTGCTGATCGTGCTCTGTGGAACCTGGCTGCTCGGCACCCTCTTCCCTGACCCCTGGAATCTGACCATGCCGTTGCTGCTGGCGATTCTGATATTGCTGCCGCTGCTCATCGTTGCCGGGGGCCTGCTGGCGCCACTGGAACTGCTGAAAAGCTTCGGCAACATCATCTCCTACGTACGGATCATGGCGATCGGGCTCTGCTCGGTGTTGCTGGCGCAGGTGGCCAACCCGTAGGGCGGCATGACCGGTGATGTCGTGGACTGGTTCCTGGTCGCCGGGGTGCTGCATTTCTTCAACCTGCTAATGGGCGTCTTCGCGCCGACCGTGCATGCCTTGCGCCTGCACTATGTCGAATTTTTCAGCAAGTTTCTTGATTTTGGCGGACGGCAGTTCAAGCCGCTGCACAAACAGAAGCGGATAAGCACCTGCATCTCGATCATAAACGAAAAGGAGGTCCGGTATGGAAAAAGTCCTGATGGCTTTCGCAGCGGCATTGGCAATAGGGATTCCCGCCCTGGCGACCGCCTGGGCCCAGTCACGGATCGGCGCGGCCGGCGCCGGGACCCTGGCGGAAAAACCTGAAATGACCGGAACCATCATTATCATGCTGGCGATTCCGGAAACCATGGTGATTCTCGGCTTCGTGGTCGCGGCAATGATCCTGGTCCTCTGACGCTATGGCTCAGCAGGAACTTGAAGCCGCCCTGCGCCGTGACGGCGAAAACAAGGCACGCGCGATCTGGCGAGACGTTGAAACCGAAGCCGAACGGTTGCGCAGCGAGACGGCACAGGTACTTGACCGGCAGCAGCAGTCTGCAGCAGTCAGGCGACAGGTGGAGATTGTCGCGCTACAGGAAGCGACACTATCTGCGGCCCGCAAGCGTGCGCAAAACTGTCGGTTGGCAGCCGAGAGTGCGCTTGCGCAGCGCCTGAAAGCATTGGCGGAAGGGCTGCTCGAGGAGATGGCGCTCGCCGGCGGGACCCATCTGTTTCAGGCTCTGGTTGCGGAGATCCCCGACCACCCCTGGCAGCGAATCAGGCTTAGGCGCCGGGATGAAGAGTCGGCCAGGAACGCTTTCCCGACCGCAGAGATTCAGCTTTCCGAGGGGATCAGTGCCGGGCTGGAAGTCCAGAGCGCCGACGGCAGGATTCGGATCATCA
>JAUXIR010000214.1 GCA_030620915.1 Geopsychrobacter sp.
GATAATAGACGATCTTCCCCTCCTTGCGAAAACGCACTACGTTGCGTGCCCGTAACAGGCGCAGCTGATGCGAGATCGCCGAAGAGGTCATCTCAAGCAGGGCGGCCAGATCACAGACACAGAGTTCGGTGGTCGCCAGTGCCTGCAGAATTTTCACCCGGGTCGGATCACCGAGCAACTTAAAGGTTTCGGCCATCTCGGTCAGCACAGTTTCAGCGGGCATCTGTGCTTTCGCCCGTGCGATGCGCAGCTCATCGATGATGGTCACCTGACAGGTATCAACAACCATGGCCAACTCCTTACATGAACGATTGCTCAAATGTTTGTTCATTATCGGTCTGAGGCCCAAGTGCTGTCAAGTCTGACAGCATAGATAATTTGTATCGAGATGAAAGAATCTTACTTCTGATGAATATTGGGACGAAAACTGGCGGTGTGGGCCCGGCAGATCTGCCTGACAAAATCGATTCCGGCCGGGGACAGCTCGCAAAGAATCTATTCCGAAGGAGTGAACTTCCGAATCCGGTCATTGCCGAAATCGACGACGTACAGGTCCCCATCAGTGTCTACGGCCAGGTCCGTCGGCAAGCTGAGATGATCGCTCTCCTCATCGCCGATGCCCAGCCGAAAAGTGCCGACCGCAGAAAACTTTTGCACCCGGTGATTATAAAAATCCGCGACAAAGACGCTCCCCTGGCGGTCAACGGTCACCCCGGCAGCAACCTTGAACCAGCCGGAGGCGCGACCTGAGATGTTAATGGCGAAGGGACCGCCCCATTTACGCAGAAATTTCCCTGCTGGACCGAAGAGCTGAATCCTATCGTTGTAGGCATCGGCGACAATCAGATTTTCATCGGGAGTAAGGGCGACGTCGCTGGGATAATTGAACTCCCCGGCCCGAATCCCCTTCTCACCGGTCCGGCCATACTGGCGGATGAAACGGCCATCGGCATTTAGAACCTGCACCCGCTGGTTGAAAAAGTCGGCGACGTAGAGCCTGCCCCAATCATCCACCGCCACCCCGGAAGGAGCATTGAACTGACCTGGACCAGACCCGGAACGTCCGATCGTTCTCAGCGGTTTTCCGTCGAGGGAGAAGACCTGAATCCGGTCGTTCAGGTATTCGGCCACATACAGCTTCCGGTCTTTTACTGCCATGTGCATCGGCCGCCCCAGTTCACCCAGCCGATCCCCCTGCTGGCCGAAGGAAAACCGGAAGTTACCTGCCCGGTCGAAAACCTGAATGCGGTGGTTGCCGGCATCACTGACGAAGATCCGCTCGCCAGCGATGGCGATGCCGATCGGATTGAGGAATTCACCGGGACCGCTGCCCGATTTCCCCCAGGAGAGTACAGAGTGATACGGAGCCTCCTGTGGCCCGGGAAACCACTGGCGGATTGACAAAACAGTCAGAAACGCGAGCAGAACAACCGCGATCAATATCGAAAGGGACCGATTTCTCCACACAGATCATTCCCCCCTAAAAGTTACGGCGAAAACTCAAGGTGAAAATAAAATCGTTCTCCAGAGCCTTGCCGTTGAGATCCTGGATAAGCGGCAGCTGTAGCGCCGACTCAAGGACTGTCCGCTTCGACACCCACTGAATTCCCGGCGCGATAAACAGGGTTGTGCCCCCCGAATCGGGATCATTGTTGCCACCGACCTCATTCCGGTCCTGCCAGATCAGGTTGCTCTCCAGCACCGCGTAAACAAAGGACGGAACTCCGGCTCCCAGCTCGCGCGGCCAGATCCGATGCTGATAAGAGAGATCGAAACGGGTCAGATCACCGAACTTAAAGCCGTTCGCCGCCGTATTAAGTTTGTAGGAGAAGGCGGCGTCGATCTGCCGCTCCAGGGTCTGCCAGGTGGTCACGACCCCCAGCAAAGGATCCCAGGAGCCGGAACCGAGTTGCAACGACTGGGGCAGGCGACCCAGGAAATCATTCTCGTTATCCTCCCCGATCGGCATTTCGATGCCGACAAAGGGGGCGATACGCAGGGTCTGGCCGGGTCGGTCCTGCTGAAAAAGCGTGTAACGGGCCCAGAACCTGGCATCACCCAGACCGGAAACCTCGCGGCTGCGCCTTCCCGAAGGGGTATCTGCCTCCAGCTCCTTGTTCAGGTAGGGGATCATGCCGAACAGCGCCCACTTTTCGCTCAGACCATAGACTCCGACCAGCGAAACCATCGAAACCGCAAGCTCTCGATTCGCGGAGCCAGCGTCCGAGGCGCTCAAATACTTGAATTGGCCACGCAAGATCCCTTCGCCCCGGGCGACCGGCAGGGCGGTGTTGAAGGTGATGGGGGCAGCAACAGCCGGGGCGGCCATGACCGTTAGCAGCAAAAGCGCAAATACTGTTCGCAGACCTGGTCGGACGAGGCTAAACCATGCCGCTTGCCAATCACTTTTCATGGCCTAACCTCCATGACAGTCTCCGGCCTCAGCCTCGGCCGGTCGGCCTGGGCCTCAGACAGGGTTCCGGAAAGACTCACCGCCGCTCCGGATTTCACCAGGTCCAGCAACTGCTGCTTAAGCTGCGGCGACAGTCGGACCAATTGGATGCTCAGCGTCGAGTGGCGCACGTCGAGCAACAGATTTTCATTATCTTCCTTCACTGTCCCGACCACGGTTATTCTCAGCAGGCCAGGCGTAAATCCGGCCGCCCTGACAGATCGGCCGATCTGACCGATATCGAGTGACTTGCCTGCTTCGGCAACCAGGGTGGCGGTGCCCTCTCTCATGCTCACCGCCACTTTGTCCGTGCCACTCACGGTCTTGAGTTTTTTCTCGACCCCGAAGGCGCAGAAGGGGCAGGACATGCCGTCGACAGCGATCACAGCCTGGGTGACTTCGGCCGCCGCCGCCACCGGAAGCAGGAGAAGCAACAGGATCCAGAGGCTGTTAAACCTTCGCCATTTCATTTTAGCGTTCTCCTTTCTGCCGGCCCTTACAAACAGGATAAAGGCGGAACCATGGTACCGAGTCAAGGCTCTCTCTTTAAATCTTACCTCAGGAGTCCAAAATTTCGGGGGATTTGAGACCAGAAGTTAGCGCGCTTTACGCCACTGCAGATAGGCAACAGTGGTCAGGATCAGCAAAACAACCAGCGCCGGCAAGAGTACAAAATCAAGGTAGGGAACCAGCAGGCTCAGTCCGACGACACCCAGCAACAGGACCAGAAGCGGGGTAAAGCAGCAGAGTGCTACCAGTCCGGCTCCACCGAGGGCAAGATAGAAGCGCCTGCGCAAGCGGTTGCTCAGCTCTGTCATAAAACCTCCGCACCCTGCTGTTGAATCGGTGGACAGGGGATGTCAGCGTAGGAACAGAAGACGCAGCAATCCCCTTCTTTAGGCCGCAGCATTTTCCCGCAGCCGGCGCACTGATGGAAAAACAGACAGGCATCGGTCGGCATGCTCAGGGTTTCGGCCCGCCCACAATGCGGGCAGCTCAGGGTCGATTCAGTCTTTATCGCCGTCCCCATAGTCCAGCTCCTTTTTCACGGCGTCCACAACACGGCGGACGTCACTGATACATCATCTAGCCTCCGGGTGTTTGTCGGCGCATCGGCAGCCGTCGGCCTTCTTCGCCGCAACGATCTGTTCGAGAATCGCCGAGCATCCGCCGTGCCGCCGAACATCATGGCGGATATCCTCCTCGCTATGTTTAAAGCAGTAACAAACATACCTGCCCATGATCTCTTCTCCTCCGATTCAATTTCAGTTGCAACCCTGCCGATGATCCGGTCCGCGATGACACAACCTACCGGGTTTGACCAAGAGCAGCGGGCCAAATAAGTAGGGAACCAATTTTTATTTTATCATCTGCTAGAATCAAAACTGAAGAGCAGGACAAATTTCTTTAGCGGAAGGCTTTCCGATGAATTACGTGTTTAAAAAGAAGCTGACAGTCTCCTTCGACCAGGCCATCGAGCGGGTAAGCGAAGAACTGAAAAAAGAGGGGTTTGGAATTCTGACCGAAATCGATGTCAAGGCGACCCTCAAGCAGAAAATAGATGTCGACTTTCGCAACTACCGCATCCTCGGGGCCTGCAACCCGGCCTATGCTCACCAGGCACTGTTGGCCGAGCCTTGGATCGGCAGCATGCTGCCATGCAATGTCATCGTGCAGGAATTTGACAA
>JAUXIR010000244.1 GCA_030620915.1 Geopsychrobacter sp.
GTCGAGTCGACCGGTCATTTCACCAAACGTGATGCGGCGGCCAGGCACCTCAGTGCCGGAGCCCGACGCGTGCTGATCAGTGCTCCAGGCAAGGGTGATATCGATGGCACCTTCTGCATGGGAATCAATGAACAACTCTATGATCCGGCCAGGCATTTCATCGTCTCCAATGCCTCCTGTACGACCAACTGCCTGGCACCCATCGCCAAGGTCCTTGATGACTCCTTCGGCATCAAGCGTGGAACCATGACGACCATTCACGCCTACACCAATGATCAGAAGATCCTCGATCTTCCTCACGCCGACCTGCGTCGTGGCCGTGCGGCGGCGATGTCGATGATTCCGACAACCACCGGCGCAGCCACGGCGGTTGGGCTGGTTCTCCCCCAACTCGAAGGAAAACTGTTCGGCATGGCGGTCCGGGTGCCGACGCCGAACGTTTCACTCATCGACCTGGTGGTCGACACCGAAAAAGAGACCAGCATTGAAGCCGTTAACGCGGCGATGCAAGAAGCTGCTGCTGGCAGCCTGAAGGGCATTCTGGCCTACAATGATTTGCCCCTGGTGTCCCGCGACTTTAACGGCACCTCGGTCTCTTCAACCTATGACGCCGAATTCACCAGGGTCATTGACGGGCACATGGTTAAAGTCCTGGCCTGGTATGACAATGAATGGGGCTATTCCTGCCGGGTTCATGATATGGTGGCCTACATCATCGAACGCGACATATAAGACGAGTCGGCGTTCTAATGCCAGTAAATTCAAGCCGACCAGGTTCCTGGTCGGCTTTTCATCATGAGCTGCCCCTGGCAGCCTTAAAGCATCCATGGGAGGATCGTTTTGTTCAACAAACTGACAATCGATGAGATTGAAGTCGCAGGAAAACGCGTACTCTGCCGGGTCGATTTCAATGTGCCCCTCGATGAAAATCGGGTGATCACCGACGACACCAGAATCCGCGCCGCCCTGCCGACGATTAAACAGTTAATCGAAAAAGGCGCCCGCCTGATTCTCGCTTCACATCTCGGCCGTCCCAAGGGGAAGGTTGATCCCGCATACAGCTTGGCGCCGGCCGCGAGGCAGCTGAGTCAACTCCTCGGCAAACCGGTGACCATGGCGACCGGCTCGGTCGGCGCGGACGTACAACAACAGGTCGATGCCCTCGCCGCCGGAGAAATCCTGCTGCTCGAAAACCTTCGCTTTCATGCCGGCGAGACCGATAACGATCCACAGTTCGCCGCGCAACTCGCCGGACTGGCCGACCTCTACGTCAATGATGCGTTCGGTACCGCCCACCGTGCCCATGCTTCAACCGAGGGCGTTGCACGCATCCTGCAGCCGGCGGTGGCCGGATACCTGATGCAGAAAGAACTCAAATATCTGGGTCAAGCGCTGGCAGAACCCAAACGTCCCTTTGTCGCCATTTTAGGTGGAGCCAAAGTCAGTGACAAGATCCTGGTGATCGAAAAGCTGCTGGAGAAGGTCGATACAATCCTGATCGGTGGCGGCATGGCCTACACCTTCCTGAAAGCCTTGGGCATCGATACCGGCAACTCCCTGCTCGAAGCCGACCGGGTTGAACTCGCCGGAGAACTGCTGGCCAAGGCCAAGACCAAGGGGGTCGAGTTTCTGCTCCCCGAAGACCATCTGGTCACCGCCGAATTCAAGGCCGCCAGCCCGGCCCAGGTTTGCGACAACAGTAATTTCCCCACCGATCTCATGGGCCTGGATATCGGCCCGGCGACCATCAAAGCCTACCGAGCAACGCTGGCAACCGCCAAAACTGTCGTCTGGAACGGACCGATGGGCGTTTTTGAATTTGACGCCTACTCCAGGGGGACCTTCGCGATTGCCGAGGCCCTGGCGGAATCTGACTGCCTGTCGATTATCGGTGGCGGTGACTCGGTCGCCGCAGTCAACAAAGCGGGCCTCGAAGATCAAATGACACACATCTCAACCGGCGGCGGTGCCTCTCTCGAATTTCTCGAAGGGAAAGAGCTGCCAGGCGTTGAGGCGTTAACCGACAAATAAACAGCGTGAGGCGCGAGGCGTGAAGTGTGAAGCGAGAAAATGCTTTTACCCCTCACCCCTCACTCCTCACTCCTCACGGAGTATCTCATGCGTAGACCATTAATTGCCGGCAACTGGAAACTGAATAAAACCATCAATGAGGCCGAGGAACTGACCACTGCGCTGGTGGCAGAACTTGCCGATGTCACAGAGACCGACATCCTGATTGCCCCGGTATTTACCGCCCTCAGCCGCGTCGCCGCGCTCGTCGATAATTCACCGATTCAGCTCGCAGCGCAGAACTGCTATCCGCAAGAAACGGGGGCATTCACCGGTGAGCTTTCTCCCTTGATGCTCAAGGATGCCGGCTGCAGTGCGATTATCATCGGTCACTCAGAACGCCGACAGCTCATGGGCGAAACCAACCAGCTGATCAATCTCAAGGTTCAAACAACCCTCAACGCCGGAATGCAGGTCATTCTCTGCGTCGGGGAAACCCTGGAAGAACGCGATAATGAAGAGATGCTGGAGGTTCTGAGCGCTCAAATCAAGGGCGGACTGGCAGATCTAAGCGCAGAGCAGATGCAGAACCTGGTGGTTGCCTACGAACCGGTCTGGGCCATCGGCACCGGCAAAACCGCCAGCGACGAACAAGCCCAGGAGGCCCACTCCTTTATCCGCGGTCTGATTCAAGGCCTGTTCAATCCCGAGGTCGCAGAGGCCTGCCGTATTCTCTACGGCGGCAGCGTCAAACCAGACAACGTTGACGGCTTGATGGCTCAGACCGATATCGATGGTGCCCTGGTCGGCGGAGCAAGCCTGAAGGCCGATGATTTCTGTCGCATCGTTAAGTTTGAGAGAATCGAGCGCTAGGCATTCTACAACTTGGCACTAGGCGCTCGGCACTAGGCACTGGGTTTAACCCAACGCCCAACGCCCAACGCCCAACGCCCAACGCCCAACGCCAAGCTTGTCACAACGCCCAACGCCCAACGCCTTATGCTGACACGGAGTGTCAATCATGAAATACCTGCTCAGCGCAGTTTCTATCCTGGCCGCCTTGCTTCTCGGGCTATTGATTGCGCCACTTCTGACGCCAAGGCCCATAGCGATGGAGGGGTCACTGGTGGTCAACCAGAAGATTTTTCAACCGCAGGAGCTGGCTGAGCGGTTAAAAACCACCCCTTATCATTTTGACAGTAAGGGAGAACTGCTCACCGATCTGATTTACCGGGAATTGCTGCTGCAGGAGGCAAAAGCGCAGAAGATCAACACGGAACGCGCCTTCCTCACCTCGATGCGCGATTTTTATGAACAATCAATGATTAAAACCCTGCTTGATCGTCAATGCGATCCCGAGAAACACCTGCCAAGTGCCGAACAAATATCGGCCCTCCAGCCATTTCTGACCAAGCGATTTCAACTGACCCGTTACGACTACCCCGGACATCAGTCCGCCCTGGACAATAGGTCCGCGCAAATCCAGGAATATGACCTCGCCTACCTCGACCTGCCGGAGGATGCGCGGAGCGCCCTGCTCGAACTCAAAGGCGGTGCCCTCTCTCCGCCCTTCCACTCGAGTGCCGGCTGGTTTCGCCTGCAACTGACCAACATAACCCCGCTCGAAACGGACAGCCTGCCAACTCAAATTGAGCAGAAAGAACTCTGCCGGACCGAGTTGCAACGCCAGTCGATCCAGAACTGGATCGTACAGCTTTACCGCAAGTCGAATATTCAAATGCCGGCAACACGGAATCGGGATGACAATGGCTGACAAATTCAAACGACGCTAACGCACCTATCGGATAAAAAAA
>JAUXIR010000345.1 GCA_030620915.1 Geopsychrobacter sp.
ATGTCCGCCGTGCCGCCGTCGCCGGCCCAGGCAACGACCTGGGTCTTCTGGCCGCGCCGTTTCATGGCGGCGCGCACACCGGTGGCAATCGCGGCGGTGGAGGCAAAGGTGCCGTTCAGGATCGGCATCTGCGAAGCGGCGATCGGGTAGAGTCCCTGCATCACCGTCAGGCAACTGGGCGGCACGACAAAGATGCAATCGCGTCCCAGGGCCTTGAGACCAATCCGGTAGAGGATGCTCAGCCCGCAACCGGAACAGGCGCGGTTGCCCGGATGGACAAACTCTTCTTCAGACAGGTTGAGAACGTTGGTTCTTGCAGCAGTGCTCATAACTGTAATCCAATCCATTGCGGAGCGTCTGTTTGCTCCGGCGCGCCCGAATTCCCTTGCTGGCAGGCGGTTTTCAAAGTCCGGCACAGATCCTCGGTGCGGATCTCGCGCCCACCCAGCCCGACAATAAAATTGTGCAGCTGCGGGCGGGTCGGATAGGGGTAGAGCGCCGACTTGAGATCGGCATAGAGCGCCCCCTGATTGCCGTAGCTCAGGCCCTTTTCGTAAACCATGACCCCCTTGGCCGCTTGCAGGGCCGCGGCGATCTGGGCGGTCGGAAAGGGGCGATAGACCTGCAGGGCCAGCACGCCGACCCTGAGACCGTCTTCTTCGCGCAACTGATCGATCACATCGCGAAACTGGTTGGCCATGCTGCCCATCGCAACGACGATAAACTCGGCATCCTCGCACCGGTAGGGATCAAGCAAGGGAGAGCCACCACGTCCGAAACGCTGCTTAAAATCGGCATCGATCTCTTCCAAGACCTCCATCGCCTGGCGCATCTCCTGATGCAGATTCTGGCGGATATCCATATAGCCGCCCTGCTTGACGCCGTTGATGTCATTGCGCGCATCGGGCAGGGTGACGGTATTCAGGCTCTCCGGTTTCTGCGGATTAAGCGCATGCTTGTAGTCATAGGCGGGTAGAAACTCCCTGACCGCTTTTGCCTCCGGCAACTCGAACGGCATGTAGGTGTGGGACAGATAATAGCCGTCGTAGTTGACCATCACCGGGATATGCACCAGTTCGGCCAGGCGGAAGGCCTTCAGGGTGACGTCGACGATCTCCTGATGGTCCTTGGCAAAGAGTTGAATCCAGCCGGCATCACGCTGGCTCATGGCATCCTGATGATCATTCCAGACCGACCAGGGGGCACCGATACCGCGGTTGACCACGCACATGACCATCGGCAATCGGGCTCCGGCCGCCCAGTGCAACTGCTCACTCATATAGAGCAGGCCGTTGGACGAGGTGGCGGTAAAGGCGCGAACACCGGCACTGGCCGCGCCGATGCAGACCCCGAGGGCGCTGTGTTCGCTCTCGACCGCGACATACTCGGCGTCCATCTTGCCGGCGGCAATCAGCTCGGAGAGCTTTTCGGTCAGTGGTGTCTGCGGTGTAATCGGATAGGCCGCTATGACTTCAGCCGCCGCCAGTTGAACGGCCATGGCCGCGGCATTGTTGCCTGAATCGATCAGTTTTTCACTCATCTTCGCCCCCTGCGACAAACGTCTCTTCTGAAACCATCTCGATCGCCTTGGCCGGGCATTCTTCGGCGCAGATACCACAGCCCTTGCAGTATTCCAGATCAAATTTCGGTTCGATGTCCTTGCTCACGGTGTTGTCGGGGCAGTAGAGCCAGCAGAGATGACAGGCATGCTTACCGGTCTTGGCCGGGATGCAGCGGCTGTAGTCGATGACCGGACGTTCAACCCGCCAGGAACCGGTGCGCCCGGCATCGCCGGGGCCCGAGGTGCTGGCCGAGGTCAATACTTTAAAACGGCTATCAGGCATGAGAACCTCCTGTGCTCGGCTCGCTGATTTCGGTGGCGTCATACACCAACTGAGCGGCCCTGGCATTTTCTTCGGGTTTGCGCCCGCTGTACTCGTTGGCGATGCAGCGGGTCAGCATCTCGATATCGACCAGTCCGCTGGCCTTACCGAGCGCACCGATAATCCCGCTGTTGACGATCCCCTTGCGCAATCCAGCCTCAATCCCCAGCTTGGTGACGTTGGCGACAGCGACCCGAAAATTGGGGAACTGATGTTCGCCCAGCGGGCGGGGAGAATTGAGAATCAACAGCCCACCCGGTTTGAGCCCAACCGTGACATCGACCTCATTCAAGATCAGATAATCGAGCACCACGACAATATCGGGGGACTGAATGGGGGAAAGATCGTAAATCTTCTCGCGCGAGATTTTAAGTGAGGTGCTCACCGGCGCGCCGCGTCTCTCGGTACCGAAGGTCGGCGCCATGACAACACCACCGTAGCCGGACTTGAAGGTTGCTTCGGCCACCACCTTGGCTGCGGTAATGGCCCCCTGGCCACCGCGACCGTGCCAGCGGATCTGGATCATCTGTTGAACGGGGGTCTGCATATCTGCTCCCTGAAAGTGAATAACAACGATGTTTTAGGAGAGGACATCTTAGACTAAAATTAAACGAAGGCAAAGTGCGAATCTTCGAGGGGCCTACCGGACTTACGGTAAGGGAGGCACAGAAGATTGCCTGATTAACAATGAGCGTCCACTGCCCCCCCCCTTTCCTCAGGCAGAAGGGAATCTCCATGATGGCGGTGGAAGATTGGTATCCATCGTTCCGCAACCGCAGCAGTTACTCCCTGATAATTTCGACTGAACAACTAACCCTAAGAATCCTTCATGAACCAACACCGGCATTTCCCATCCGCTGGATCATGTTGCTAAGAGCCCTGCCCCTCTTCGGCAAC
>JAUXIR010000062.1 GCA_030620915.1 Geopsychrobacter sp.
CGCAAAATGTGCGTTCCATCGGGAAACTCGCCATTCTTCATCTTTTCGAACAGCTCCAGATTCTCCTCGACGCTACGCTCACGATAGGGGCTGTCGGTGCCCGCCTGAGTCAAGGTACCGCGATTGAAGCGCATCTCTTCGGCATCCTGGCTATCGACGTAGGCCTTGCCCTTGCCGATCAGCTTGAGCGCCCACTGATACAACTGTTCGAAATAATCGGAAGCGAACAGCGGCTGCTCACCCCAATCGAAACCGAGCCAGGCCACATCCTGTTTGATCGCCTCGACATACTCATCCTCTTCCCTGGTCGGATTGGTATCGTCAAAACGCAGGTTGCAGCGGCCCTTATATTCCGCCGCCAGTCCGAAGTTCAGACAGATGCTTTTGGCGTGACCGATATGCAGATAACCATTCGGCTCAGGCGGAAAACGGGTGATTACCTGATCGCGTTTACCACTTTCAAGGTCTTCGTTGATAATGGTACGGATAAAGTTACTGGTTGGTTCCTGGCTCATTCCGGTTGATCTTCCTTTGCTGGCCCCGAGAAATCGTCCGAGGCAATGCTGCTCAAAAGTTTCTAGATGACGGCAGTATCCCCGTGGCCGGGGAGGCGGGACAAGAAAAAACTAATCCTTTAGCAACAGGACCACTGAGTGTGCCGAAATGCCCTCCCCGCGTCCTTCAAAACCGAGGGTTTCAGTGGTGGTTGCCTTGACATTGATCTGGTCAAGCGCGACCCGGCAATCGGCCGAGATATTCTGGCACATCTGCCTAATATGCGGGGCGAGTTTCGGTTTTTGACAAAGGATTGTCGCATCCAGATTAGCGATACGATAGTTCCGTTCATGCATCAAACCAATCACATGGCATAGCAATTTACGGCTGTCGATCCCCTTAAACGCGGGATCAGAATCGGGGAAGTGCTTACCGATATCGCCAGCGGCCATGGCGCCGAGAATGGCATCGCAGATGGCATGCAGCAAGACATCGGCATCAGAATGGCCGAGCAGTCCCAGGTCATACGGAATCGTCACACCGCCTAAGATCAGTTGCCGTCCCTCAACCAGCTTATGCACGTCAAAACCGTGACCGATCCGCATCAGTCTCCTCCTGCCAACAACGCCTCTGCGATCAGCAGATCTTCAGGCGTGGTAATCTTGATATTGCGATAGTCCCCTTCGACCATCACGACCTGGACACCGAGCCGCTCAACCAACGAAGCATCATCGGTGCCGGCAAAATCATCCCGAGCCGCCTGCTGATATGCGCGAAACAGCAGCTCAAAACGGAAAGCCTGGGGCGTCTGCACCTGCCAGAGGCGACTTCGTTCCGGAGTCGCAACAATCAACTCGTTTTCAACCTCCTTGATGGTGTCCTTGGCCGGCACACCAATCACGGCGGCCCCCTTGATTACGGCGGTATCGATCAGGGTCGCAATCAACCCGGGATTGAACAAGGGGCGAACGCCATCATGGACCAGGACCACGGAATCTGGCTTTGTCCCGATGAGTTGCAACTGCTGCAGACCATTGCGCACCGAATCCTGGCGCTCTTTCCCACCGGGCACGATTCCGCCCAGCTTGGTTAAGCCGCTGCCAGGCAGGATCTGCTGCTTGAAATAATCGATCTCATCGGCTGGTATTATCGGAAAGATACTGCTGATCGCCGGATGGCGCTCAAAGAGTTCGAGGGTCCGCGCCAGAATAGAACGACCGCCAAGTTGCAGGTATTGCTTATTGACCGAAGCGCCCATGCGGCGCCCCATGCCTGCTGCTGGGACCAGAACCGTAGTATTCATCGTCTGCTCGCAAAAAAGGGAACGATTCACTCGTTCCCACTTATGCCGCTTCAAAAAAGAAAGACCAGGCACGGCGGCCCGGTCTTTATTCTTCCAATAAAAAGCGGCCTCAGTGAAAAATTTGTTCCAGCTGGTCGATAACCGCTTCTTCTTTAGACCCCTGCGACAGGGCGACCTCGGTTACCAACAGGCGACGAGCCTGCTCCAGAACTTTCTTTTCCCCGTAGGATAGATCCTTGTTGTCGCTGATCAGGTAAAGCTCGCGCAACACCTCGGCAACCTCGTGGAGATCTCCCGACTTGAGTTTATCCTGATAATCACGCTGACGACGGCTCCAGGACGCGATCTTCCCACCAGTGCCCGGGACTCCCAGCACTTCGAAGATAGAAGGGATATTCTTCTGCTCTATCAATCCCCGCATGCCAACATTTTCAACATTGTTGGTTGGGACCATGATCGTCATGTCACTCCCGACGATGCGTAGCACATAAAATTTCTGACTGTGACCAGAGAATTCGCGAGTCTCAATATCTTCGATCACTCCAACCCCTTGGGTTGGATAAACTGCCATATCCCCTTTTTTAAACAATAGCTTTCTCCTTTTCCGAATATAGTAAAGTATCATATGAAACACAGACGGTCAAGGTTCAAAGAAAGGTCGTACGGACATAAAACGCTTTTTATATGCGTGGTTATCTCGACTCATGCTAACATTCCGGCTCTCAATATTCCGAAACCTCAGCGCTGGAGCAAGGCTTTCATGACCAGATATCTGTTGCTGTTCCTCCTCCTGTTTCTCCCTGCGACCCTCGGAGCGACCGACCTCCCCACCCAACTCCAGTTTGCCGACAGCCTTGCTGCCGACAACGACCATTACCGTGCCATCACTGAATATAAACGCTTCCTCTTTCTGCATCCCGATTCCCCCCTGGTCCCGCAGGCCAGGCTTTCGATCGCGACCAGCCTGATTGCCGGTAAACGTTGGAAGAATGCCGACAGGAGCCTCGAAGATCTGCTTAGTCTCCACCCACAGAGCCCAGAAGCAATTAAGGGCCGCCACATATATGCCGATAGCGCCTATGAGCGTGGCGAATTCGGCTTAGCCCGTCAACGCTATCGCGCGCTGGCAAAGCGACAAACAGACGCCGAGACCCTCAATTACACTAATTTTCGGATTGGTTGGAGCTTTCTCGAACAGGACAAGCCACAAAAAGCGCGCACCAGCTTCAGCCTGCTTCCGCAGCAGCAAAAAGACCGACTGCTTGAAGATCTGCAGACCTACCAGGCACTTCCGCAGAAATCTCCACTTATTGCTGGCGGCCTGTCTACAATTTTGCCTGGCGCCGGCCAAATCTACACCGGTCGCTTGCGCCAGGCCGCGCTCTCTTTTCTACTCAATGGCGCTTTCATTCTGGGCGCAATCGAAGCCTTCAATGAGGAAAACTATGCGGTCGGTGGCATTCTGCTCTTTTTCGAGATCGGCTGGTACGGTGGCAACATTTACAATGCCGTCAACAACGCGCACAAGCACAACGACCGGGCCAAGCACAACTACAAGCAGCAGATGCGCTCACGGCCCAACCTGCAGTTCGGCATGCTCAAAAAGACCCCACTGGTCTCACTCAATTATCACTTCTGATTGCCCAGGAGCCTGTCGACAGACTTCTTCCTGACTTTTATCAACTGTCAGCAAATGTAGGAAGCGAATATGCGGATCGGAATTATCGGAGCAGGCGCCCTTGGGCTTTACTATGGTGCCATGTTGCAGCGCGCCGGAAACGAGGTCCATTTCCTGTTGCGGCGTGATTTTGCAGCCATCAGCACAGAGGGACTCAAGGTCTTTTCGATCAACGGCGACTTCAGCCTGCCACGGATCAACGGCTACCAAACCGCTACAAAGATCGGTCAGGTTGATCTGATTCTGGTCGGCCTGAAAACCTTTGCCAATCAGTGTCTGATCGAACTTGTCCGCCCGTTAATTGGTCGTGAAACCGCCATTCTGACCCTGCAGAACGGGCTGGGCAACGAAGATCTTCTGGTGGCAGCCTTTGGCGCTGGACGGGTGCTCGGTGGGATCGCATTTTTGTGCAGTAATCGCGGCAAACCTGGAGAGGTTCACCACCTGGGGGAGGGTCGCATCCGTTTGGGGGAATCGACGGGAGGCCCTAGTGAACGCTGCCAGCGGCTTGCCGAGCTCTTTTCTGCCGCCGGTGTTCCCTGCGAGGCGAGCGCTGATTTGACCCGTATCCGTTGGGAGAAGCTGGTGTGGAATATCCCCTTCAATGGCCTCTGTGCCCTGACCGGAAAAACCGTGACCGACCTGCTGCAACACCGACCAAGCCGTCAACTGGTGGCGAGTATGATGGGGGAAGTGATTTCGGCAGCCAACCGACAGAAGATCGAGACCCGGATCAATGCCGAACCCTTCATCTCTCGTATGCTCGAAATGAGCGACGCCATGACCGGCTATCAGCCGAGCATGATGATTGACCGGATCGAGGGACGACCGTTGGAACTCGAGGCGATCTACGCCATCCCGCTTGCGCGGGCCGCAGCGGCAGGCTCGCCAATGCCGCAGGTCGATATGCTCTATCGCCTGCTGTCGGTCGGAGAGCCGCAAATCTGACTCCTCAATCCTTGTCCGCCAACAACTCTCCACCGACCCCTACCTGCTCACGGCTGTTTTCATGCAGGATAACGATGATCTTCTCCTGCGGCAGGCCATAGGCCTTAACCGCAGCATCGGTCAGCTCACGAATAAGGCGACGGCGCCGGTCAAGATCGGTAATTCGTGGTCCTTCAAGGGTAATAATCGGCATATCAAGGCTCCTTTTTAAGGGTTTATGCGCAGGATAGGGCGCAACCCAGGCAAAAGCAACCTGCCAGCAGTCAACTTATTTCATCTTGCAACCC
The DNA here is from genome assembly GCA_030620915.1 of Geopsychrobacter sp. Taxonomy (GTDB): domain Bacteria; phylum Desulfobacterota; class Desulfuromonadia; order Desulfuromonadales; family Geopsychrobacteraceae; genus Geopsychrobacter. The sequence continues at coordinate 4,712 of JAUXIR010000062.1, forward strand.
TCGCCCCCCTTCTTTTTATTTGGACACGCGTGCTATAACCGCAAAACTGGTAAAATTAACGGACAGAAGGAGAATTCACAATGGGTTGGCTCTCGGGAATAATTGGTGGCGGAATTGGGGCGATGATCGCCGGCCCCTTCGGCGCGATGATCGGTGCGGCAATCGGTGCAAACATGGGCGGCAATGCCACTCCGCAAGGAAGCCGCATCGGATTTTCCGATGCGCAACGCAAGCAGGCGCTCTTTTTCACCGCGGCATTTTCGATGATTGGCAAACTGGCCAAGGCCGATGGCCGGGTGTGTGAGGATGAAATTGCCGCAATCCATCGTATTTCGCGAGAGGCCCTGGGACTCGATGCCCAAACCCGGAAGTTTGCAATCAATATCTTCAATCAAGCCAAAGAGAGTACCGAAAGTTTCGCCAGCTATGCACGGCAGTTCGGCGATCTCTTCGGACAGGAACCGCAACTGTGTAACTTCATGATGAGTTTTCTCTTCGAGGTCGCAATGGCCGACGGCCAGCTGCATCCAGGGGAAGAACAGATGCTGCTCGAAGCCAAACAGGCTTTTCGCCTGCACGACAGCGTCTATCAATCGATGCGCAGCCGTTATACCGGCACAACAACCGGCAGTCAGAGCCTGGCAAAGCACTATGAAGTGCTGGGGCTGTCACAGGGAGCCAGCAAGGCCGAGGTTAAAAAAGCCTACCGTCAGAAGGTCACCGAATACCACCCGGACAAGATCGAAGGGAAGGGCCTGCCACCGGAGTTCATCAAGTTCGCCAATGACAAGGTTGCCGAGATTAACGGCTCATACGATGCCGTGATGGCCCACCTTTAACCACCCATGCAACCAGGCCGAGCAATTTCTTGCGGCTGAAAATTGCCTTCTAACCAACAGGGGCTCCGTTTCCGGAGCCCCTGTTGGTTTTTATGCTCTATGAGATCTACTGAAAACTCAGCAGCAGTTGCTCCGCCTCAAGCACATAAGGATCGTCCTTGATCTTCTCCTTGAGGGTCAATTCCTCCTTGCGGTCTTCTTTCTCCGGTTCCAAGCCGCCATGGGGTGAAGTCGTTTCATTGACCTGCAGTTGGTGCAGTTCTTCACGCTCCTTGATAATCTGCGTGAGCTGCAGCGATTGTCGACTATTTTCACGCCGCTCATTCGCCTTGTCGGCAACCTCGATCAGCTCCTTGAATTTTTTCGATGCTGCCACCCGTGTTGCGCTTTCGGCGCGCAATTTTTCAAGATGGGTCGTCGGGTTCTGCCAGCGCTTATAGTCGGCACTCTCGATATGATCCCAGACCAGGGCATTGGTCAGGTACTTCTCGCCACTCTTCAGACCGTCATAACGGGACGGCAAGATAACATCCGGAATAACCCCACGTTCCTGGGTCGATTCTCCGCTGATGCGATAGAATTTCTGGATCGTCACCTTCACCGCGCCGAGGGGCAGATACTTCTCCATCCCCTGCAGGCGGACGGCACGATCAAGGTCGAGCATCGCCTGAACCGTCCCCTTACCATGGGTATGCTCGTCACCGACGATCAACGCCCGCCCGTAGTCCTGCAGCGCACCGGCAAAGATTTCGGAGGCCGAGGCACTGAAGCGGTTGACCAATACCAATACCGGGCCGGCGTATTCAACCCCGCCATCATCATCGCTCAATTCCCGGATCTTGCCGCCACGACTGCGCACCTGCACCACCGGCCCCTTGTCGATGAAGAGCCCGGTCATATCGACCGCATCTCCCAGAGAACCACCGCCGTTATTCCGCAGGTCGATAATCAGGCCATCGATCTTATCGGCAACCAGCTTGCGCAGTTCGGTCCGCATATCATCGGTACAGTTGCGCCGGGTCTTTCCGCTGTAATCACGATAAAAAGAGGGGACCTTGATATAGCCGAAACGCTTCTTGCTCGCCTCGTCGATCACCATCTCCCCCTTGACGAAGGTCTCGGCTATTTCGACGATATCGCGAATAATCGGCACAACCAACTGCCGACCATCCGGTTTCTTGACGGTTAAGCGGACCTCTGTGCCCTTTTTACCGCGAATCAAGGATACCGCGTCACGGATACGCGTATCGGTGATATCGACCGGCTCACCCTTGGCGCCCTCGCCAACCTTCAGAATAATATCATCCGCTTCGAGGTGGCCTTGCCGATAAGCTGCGCTGCCGGGGATGATCCGCACCACCTTGATGTAACCATCCTCTTCGCGCAGGGTCGCGCCGATCCCTTCAAGGGAACCGCTCATGCTGATATCAAAATCTTCTTTGCTGGTCGGTGCCAGATAGTTGGAGTGCGGGTCGAAGGCGCGAGCGAGTGCATTGAGGTAACGATCGTAGTGATCCTGCGTGGTTTCATCCAACATACGCTCAAAGCTGCTGATCTGGCTCTTGAGTACCTTTTCACGCGCCTCGCCCAGCAGACGCTGCTTGACCTCGGCATCGACCTTGAGCAACATCTTCGGCTCGGTGGTCTTCAACTCGTCTTCGAGCAGCCCGAGGTATCGGTTGATCGTCTGATATTTGAGAATCTGCCGCCAGCGCTCACGCAATTCGACAAGATTGGCCGCATAGTCGATCTTTTCAGGATCGGTCTCAAAATCATCGGCCACATCAAACTTGAAATCATCGGCCAGAATCTCTGTGCAAATCTTTGTGGCCTGTCCAATGCGTTGCTCCAGCAGTCGCTGGCCCTGCTGCGGCAAATCGAGGCGGCCACTTCGAATCGCATCATCGATCAGTAACTCCGAGACAGAAAGAGCCTTGATATCCGCCTGAAGCAGAAAGCGCTTCTGTCCATCCAACTGCTTGAGGTAGAGCTTGTATGCGGACTTTGAAAGCTGATCATCGAGCTTTTTGTCGCTGTAGTGATGCCGGTTCAGTTGTTGCTGAATCATATGACCAAGCAAACGCGCCCGGTTGCTGTCGAAGCTACGCTCGGCAGAAACCTGAGTGCCGCCTACCAGCAACAGCAGCAACGCAGCAATAA
>JAUXIR010000297.1 GCA_030620915.1 Geopsychrobacter sp.
CCTGCATGGCCTGGAACCTGAAGCGATTGCATACCTTAGCGGCATAAAGCAGCCGGAAACATGATAATTGCGGCTCGCTGAAGACATCCGGATGAATTCATGCGCGAACACTTGAGGTTTAACGACGGACATCGGCAGTAAACCTTTAACGTTGTCGACTGTGACTCATTCGGGGAACTCAAGTCCGACGGACTGCTAGGGGGCTTACTTTGGGAGCAGTTTATGAAAATTCAATCCGGGGCGCTTTGCTTGGCGCCAGTTTTAAGCCTGCTGGTTTGTGCGGGTAGCGACCTAAATAATAAGACAGCAACGGCGAACATCTCTGTCACGATTGGGACGTTCGGCGCCAGGCTCTCCGGAACGGCCAACAAGTGGTGGGGTGGCGTCAGAGGACCTGACGACAAGATTTACGCCATCCCCTACGGTTCCGAGGAGATCATTCTGGTCGAATTTTTCTGAATAACCAGCGAAGGATTTTTAGCGCGGAATGCCTGGTTAAATTTACGATTTCGCCATAAAATGAGTTCAGTCACTTAAAAATTTTCAGATAAAAAAATCCCCGTGTCACAAAAAAGCGACACGGGGAAAACCACGTGGGAGAGAGGCCACGCTTAGATACTCTGACTTCTTGCTAAACTCAGTTTGCCGATTCCTTCGCCCTCAGTCCGGCGGCGAGCAGCTCGATGGTGTGGGCGACCTTAACCTTTGACTCATTCTTCTCAAGTCCGCCACGCAACTGCATCATGCAGCCCGGACAGTCCATCGCCACGCAGTCGGCACCAGATTTCTCGATGTCCTGCAGCTTGTCGCCCAGAATTTTCTTGGCAATTTCGGGATGGCTGGTCAGCGAATAGCTACCGCCGAAGCCGCAGCAACGATCGGCATGCTCCATCTCGACCAGCTCATGGCCCGAGGTTTCGATCAGCCGGCGCGGTTCGCGCCAGACCCCGGCGCCGCGCTTGAGGTGACAGGAATCGTGATAGGTGACCTTCTGTGCCAGGGGTAGATCCGCAAACTGATCGGCCGCTTCCAACTGATTGACGATGTAACCGGCGGCATCGACCGTGATTGAGGCGAGCTTTTCGGCCCTGGCCCGCCACTGCGGGTCATTCTTGAAATGTTCGACAAAATCACGCTGCAACGCCATGGTGCAGGTCGGGCAGGTGGTCAGCACCGCTTCAGGGTTGTCCTTGAGCAGCGCATCGATATTCTGCTTGGCCAGCTCAACGGCGGTCTCTTTGTCACCCGAGTAGAGGGCCGGGATGCCGCAGCAGTTCTGCTCAAGCGGGTAGTCGACCTGTACATTCAGATGGTTCATCACCTCAATAAGATCGGTGCCCAGTTCCGGATAGAGAAAATCGTTGGCACAGCCGCCGAACAGCGCGACCTTTTTGCGCGGTTTCTCCAGCGTCTGCTGCGGCCAGATATCGCGCAGCGGCTTGTCGGCAACCGCCGGCAGGGTGCGCCACTCGGTGAGGGGTGAGAAGAAGAGCGGCAGATGTCGGATGGTGCGCTCCCCCCTGGTCACCGGCTTCTGCAGGATGCTCGCCGCGCGCAGCAGGCCGTGGAACAGCTTACGATTACGCATCACCTTCTTGAAGACCAATGACTTTCCGGCCCCGATCCCTTCCTTGCCGGCGATGGTTTCGCGCAGCGAGAGGATGATCCCCTCCAGGTCGATATTGGCCGGACAGATCGCGACGCAGGAACGGCAACCGATACAGGCCTTGACGATTTCGGCGGCGTTATCCAGGCCGTGGAAGAAGGCGGTCAGGATGATGCCGATGGCGCCGATATAGATATGGCCGAAGACATGTCCGCCGACACGCTGGTAAACCGGGCAGACGTTGGCACAGGCGCCACAACGGATACAGCGGCTGGCGTCGCAGCAGTGCTCATCGGCGGCCAGTCGGCTGCGCCCGTTGTCGAGCAGCACGATGTGCAGATCCTTCTCGCCGTCGCCACAGGGGACCGCACCCCGGATCCAGGTCACGTAACTGGTCAACGCCTGACCGGTGGCATTTTTCGGCAGCACCCGGATGACCTTAGCCGCATCCTCGAGGGTCGGCACCAATTTGTCGATCCCGACCAGCGCGACATGGGTCTGCGGCAGGGTCGTTGCCAGGCGTGCGTTGCCCTCGTTGGTCACCAGCGCAATGCCGCCGGTTTCGGCGATCGCCAGGTTGGCACCTGAAATCCCCATATCGGCATCCAGATAGCCCTGACGTAACTGCTGGCGGGCCACCTCGACCAGATGGGCGATATCGGCCGGTTCTTCCTTGCCGGTCTCGCGGCTGAAGAGTTCGGCGACCTCATCCTTGAACATACGGATCGCCGGCATCACCATGTGACTGGGCCGCTGTCCGGAGAGCTGCAGAATCCACTCACCGAGATCGGTCTCGAGTGGGCGAACCTGCACGGCCTCGAGCGCCTTGTTGAGGTGGGTCTCTTCACTGGCCATACTCTTGCTTTTGACTGCGAGCTTGACCCCCTGCTTCAGCGCCAACTCGGCAATGTATCTGTTTGCATCCTCAGCGGTATTGGCCATAAAGATGGTCGCACCAGCGGCCTGAGCGTTGTCGATAAACTGCTGCAGATACTGTGCGTGGTTATTGCGGACCTCATCCTTCATCTCGCCAATCTCATGCCGCAGGGCTTCAAAATCGAGTCCGGCAAAGGCCTTCTCGCGCGCCAGCAGATAGGCATCACCAAACTGATGCAAGGCCTGCTGCAGCTTGGGGGTCGCCAACGCCTTATCGATCCGTGCCTGATATTTTTTCGAACGTTCTTTCACAATCAACCTCCAACCACCTGGATTTAGCCTCTATGTTGTCCGGCGCCAAGGAATGGGCCATCCGGGCCGGATTTGCAGCCGGCTCATGGATGCCCCGATACCTTCCTTACTACATCTCGAGCAGATCGCTCGAAAAATCGTCCAGCAGCAGGATGTACAACTCTTTAGGGCCGTGCACCCCGATGGTCAGGACCCGCTCGATGTCTGCGGTACGGCTGGGACCGGTGATATAAGCGATATAGTTACGCGCATCGCGCTGATGCATGCGGCGCAGTGGATCGACCGCGGCTAAGCCATCAGCAACGATCTTGCTGCGGTCGAGCAACACAAAATGGCGCGTCGGCAGACTACTCGCCAGACGCAAATCTTCGGCGGTACTTTCAAGGACCAGGGTTCCGGTATCGGCGATACCGAAACAGGCACTGGTGACTCCGGCAGCGGCTTCCGCAGCCTGCGTCCGATCGACCG
>JAUXIR010000101.1 GCA_030620915.1 Geopsychrobacter sp.
CGCCAGGGTCAGCGGAATGCGCAGGTCGATGCGCGAACCCTCTCCCGGGGTACTGCTGACATTGATTTTGCCCTTGATCTTCTCCAGGTTCTTTTTGACCACGTCCATGCCGACCCCGCGGCCGGAGATGTCGGTGACCTTTGCCGCGGTAGAGAAACCCGGCATGAAGATCATGTTGTAGATCTCCTTGTCGCTCAGATCGGAACCATCCCCCTCGATCAAGCCCTTGCTGATCGCTTTTTCCAGAATTCTTTCCCGATTCAGGCCGCGACCGTTGTCCTGTACCGTGACCCAGACCTCGCCTTCTTCGTGGCGTGCCGTAAGGGTGACCGTGCCTTTTTCATCCTTGCCCGCGGCAACCCGTTCATCGGGAGGTTCAAGGCCATGGTCGAGGCTGTTCCGCAGTAGGTGGACCAGCGGATCGGTGATGGTTTCGATGACAGTTTTATCGATCTCGGTCTCCTCGCCGATCAGTATCAGATCGACCTTTTTGCCCGCCTTGGTCGAGAGATCGTGAACCAGGCGGATCATACGGCGGAACAGGCCCGCAACCGGGATCATACGGATGGTCATCGCCATCTCCTGAAGCTCACGCACCAGTTTCGACATGTGCTGTCCGGCCTTGGTGAAGTTCTCAAGCTCCAACCCTTTAAGGTCTGGGTTGTTGATCAGCATGTTCTCGGCGATAACCATTTCGCCGATCAGGTTGATCAGGTTGTCGAGTTTTCCCAGGTCGACACGAATATCCTGTTTTTTTGCGGTGGCAGCGGCTCTCTTGGCCGGGGGTTTGATCTCTTTCTGTTGTTTTTTCTGTGCCGCTTGCTGTTGCTTAACCGCGCTCGAAACCTGTGCCGGGGTGGCATTTCCTTGGTCGATCAGAATTTGACCGACCGGTTTTTTCTGGGTTTCAACTGCCGCGGCGACATGTTCTGAATCTACACCTTGATCGATCAGAATTTCACCGATCATCGGTGGTAGAAGTTTCTGTAGCTGCTGCAGATTTTCATCCAGACCTGGAATTCCGCCCTCGCGGCCCTCGCTGATTTCAGCAACGGCACTTTGGAGCAGATCGAGTGCTGCCAGCAGGCTGTCCGCTGGATTGTCAACCGCGAGGGGGCCCCCCGATTTGGCACGATCAAGCACGGTTTCCATCTGATGGGCAATGCTCTCCATCTCGGCATAGCCAAAGAAACCGCAGTTGCCCTTGAAGCTATGCATATTACGGAACAGGTCAGCTAAGGCATCGGGATCGTTGCTGTTCTCCCCCCAGGCCAGCATCCCTTGTTCAGCATTTTGCAGCAGCTCGACACCTTCGGTGACGAAGCTCTGGCGCATTTCATCATTGATCTCAAGCTGTGGTAATTCAGCCGCGGCGCCGACCTCGACCGTCTGGTCGATAGCTGGCGGCTCTTCTTCGGGTTCTTCCCCGGCGTCTTGCGCGACTTCGATCGCCTGGTGAAGTTGTTCGGCCATGACATCGGCGGCGCCGACCATTTCGTCATCGGTATAGTTGTTTTCGACCATTTCGAGTGCTTCCTTGGCGAAGTCACAAGCCGCACAAAGCAGGTTGACATGGTCGGGGATCAGGGTGATTTCACCGTTGCGAATCAGGTCGAGCAAGTTTTCGGCAGCATGGGCGACTCGAGTCATGTGATCAAATTCGAGAAAGCCGGCGCTCCCTTTCATGGAGTGAAAGAGGCGGAAGATAGCATTCATCGTCTCCGGGTCACTGTCGTGGCCCAGTTCGATAATCTGCGGTTCCAGCTGCTCGATCATGTCCCGGCTTTCGGTGACAAACTCCTGGATTATCTCAATTTGGTCGTCGTCGATGTTTGTAGCCATGATTTACCGTCCCGAGAAAAGTAGTTGTCGTCTGTAGTGAAAAGCAGAGTAGCGTTTATTCATGAGTTGAGACCTAATTATAGCGAGGATTGGTTTGTGATCAAGTAAAATTTAAGAAATATTAATCAATGGCTGCTTTTTATTATTCCCCCTTCATTCTGTCTGTCATTTCACGGTGTGTTGCAGATGGGTATGAGCGCAGGAAACCTTGATTGGCCTGTTTCTACATCAACAGGGCTGGTCCTGATCGGATCAGGCTGGAATTGGAATATAAGGGGTTGATTTGATTGGGGTTGCTATGTGGACGTTAATTCTGGAGCCGGGTAAAAAGCACCCCGGAACTGCGGATCGACATGACAATTTCCCTCTTACTGTTATAAGCGGGGAAGGAAAGGACACCCAATTTCTCTTTCAGAATCTTTCACAGACGATGCTTGGCCAGTGCGTCAATCAAGATGTGATCCTCGGCAACAGCCGAGCCGGCGAAAATGAACCTTGGCAGTACCTAAGAAAATGGCGCAAGTCATATCTACATACGTTAATTACCGGCAGACATATCTTAAACAGGTAATATTGATGAACAGCAGAAAGGCGGTTAAGTTGGCTTGGGAATAGGTGTTTTTGGGTTTGTTGATTGGCGGTGAATACTGTTAGAGCACGCCCCTGATACCTGAAAAACAGCTCGGTGCATGGTTGGAATCAGTGTTCATGCCCGTGATAAATTTGGTAGGTCAGGTGTTCTGGTTCCCTGTGCTGGAAGAGAGAGGGCCGCTGTTCTCATCAGTAGTTATCAAGAAGGCTTATGTAAATTGAGGGGTTTCTGCTATAGTTCGCGGCAATATTTGCTCGCAGTGAAAGTACGTGATGCCCGAGTTGAAAAAAATAATTTTAGATCCTGAAGACTCAGGCGTGCCCTGTGTATTGCCGCGCGCCGAGCATTGCATCTCGCGTAATCAGATCGATGAGCATGCCTTGAAGGTGCTCTACCGTCTCAACCGGCAGGGGCACATGGCCTACCTGGTTGGGGGGAGTGTACGCGATCTGTTGCTGGGGAGAACTCCGAAAGATTTCGATGTCGGTACCGATGCGACCCCAAATCAGGTCAAGACCCTTTTCCGCAATTGCTTCCTGGTCGGTCGACGTTTCCGTCTGGCACATATCCGTTTTCGCGGCAATCTGTTGGTTGAGGTTGCGACCTTTCGCCGCAATCCTGATGAAAGTGAGCTGCCTGAGAACGATGACGAGCACTTTCATTTTGTGCAGAATGTTTTTGGTGACCCGCGCGAAGATGCCTTCCGACGTGACTTTACGATCAACGCCCTTTTTTACAATATCGACGACTTTTCGGTCATCGACCACGTTGGCGGATTAAAGGATCTCGAAGAGCGAACCTTGAGGATGATTGGTGATCCGCTGGTGCGCTTCGAGGAAGATCCGGTGCGGATGCTGCGCGCGTTGGAGTTTTCGGCACGACTCGATTTTACCATCGATGATGAGATCATCTCTGCTATCGATCAGCGTAGCCATCTGCTGTCGAGTGCCTCAAGCGCGCGCCTGCGCGAGGAGATCATGGAGCTGTTCCGCCACCGGGTGGCCGGACAGGTCTGTGAGATGGCACAACTTTACGGTCTGCTTGATCAGCTGTTTGCCGATATCCCCTTCTTGCCGCAAACCTTTGAATTGTTGAAGTTGATTGATCAGCGCACCGCAGAAGGCAAGCCTATTCGTGAAAGTCTGGCGCTTGCCGGTCTGGTTCTGCCTGCTTTCTTCGAGCGCTGTCCGGTTGAGCGCAGCCAGCATATTAACGATGCCCTCGCGGTTGCCGATAAATTGCTGCGGCCCCACTGCCTGACCTACAGCATTGCTCAGGGAATTCGCTGTGAAGCCAGAGATCTGCTGATCGGCTGTTTCCGCCTGGCGCGTGGGCGTGGCTTGAAGGGGGAATCTCGTTTTCTGCGTCATCCTTTTACTCCCCAGATTTTTGAATTTTTCGCTCTCTGGTGTCAGATCGATCATAGCCTGAACGATAAATTTGCCAACTGGCTGGGAGCACTGGCAAGTGATGCCGGCGAGCACACCGGCGAACGGAAAAGCCCAAGGCGAAGGCGTCGGAGACCACGGCGTAAGGCTGCGATGTCGAGTTGAGCAGATTCAAGGCGTTTTCGTGCCCCTGCGCGAGACAGGTTTTTGGTTTGTTTGTTGGGTCATGGTCAATCAAATGAAGAACTCTCCACAAAAAATCGATGTACTGGTGATTCTCGGCGGAACGGCCGGTGGTAAAACCGCCCTCGCCGTGCAGGCCGCTCGGCGACTGAATGCTGAAATCATCTCGGCCGATTCTCGGCAGGTTTATCGCGGTATGGATCTTGGCACCGGTAAGGATCTGGCTGAGTATGGCGACATCCCCTACCATCTGATCGATATTGCCGCAGCGGGTACTGAATACAACGTCTTTAATTTTCAGCGCGACTGTTTTGCTGCCATCGAGGAGATCTCTGCGCGTGGAAACTTACCGCTTATCTGTGGTGGGACCGCCATGTATCTTGACTCTGTCCTGCGTGGATACAGACTCGTCGAGGTGCCGGAAAACCCCCAGCTGAGGCTGGAGCTATCCCGGTTGACTGATGATCAGTTACGGGAACGCTTGACTGAGTTGAAACCTCTGCAACCCAACCGCACCGATCTTGATGATCGAGATCGTCTGGAACGAGCGCTTGAAATCGCGCTCGGGGAATCAAGCTGTCGCGATCTCCCCCCCCTCCCTGAAATCAAACCACTTGTCTTCGGTTTGCGCTGGCCACGGGAAATCCAGCGTCAGCGGATCGCCCTGCGCCTGCAGCAGCGATTCGATGAGGGGATGATCGATGAGGTGCAGCGCTTGCATGATGACGGCGTCGCCTGGGAGAAGTTGGAGTTCTACGGCTTGGAATATCGCCTGATTGCCCAGCATCTGCAGGGCCGGCTTACCCGGAATGACATGGTACAGAAGCTGCGCAGTGCAATCTGCCTGTTTGCCAAGCGCCAGGAAAATTTCTTTCGCCGGATGGAGAAGCAGGGGGTGGAGATCCATTGGCTGGATGGTCAGGGGGATCCGTTTGAGGCGATGTGTCGAATTATTGCGGCGATATGAAATTCTAGATCGTCCGATTTCGATTTCGCGCAGCTGTCGTTGATATGAGCCCAGGGATGAACCTGAAAAAACTTGAAAAATACCTACGCAATCGCGCGACCATCAGCCCTTGGCAGCTCAAGGGGAGTGACCGCTCAGATTTCACCGCAGCAGTCGTTATCCCCGCACTGGCCGAGGCAGAGGTTCTGCCGCACACCCTGGACTCTCTTAACAAAAACCCTGTCCAATTTCTTTCCCAGACGTTGATCATCATCGTTGTCAATCACCGCACCGATGCGACCGATGAGCAAAAAAATAACAATCAGCGGACCCTTGACTGGTTGCAAGCGCATCCCTATCCATTACTGAACCTTGCTTGGGTCGATGCCGTAAGCCCGGGGCTTGAGCTGCCCGCTAAAGATGGGGTGGGGCTGGCGCGCAAGATCGGCTTTGATCTGGTATTGCGAAAACTGGACGGTGGCAGCGATCCATTGTTGATCTCGCTTGATGCCGACACCCTGGTGGATGTTAACTACCTGCCCGCAATTTTTGCCCACTTTCGTGCCGACAGAGGCGCAGCTGTTTATCTTCCATTTCGTCATCAAAGTGCAACAACCAACGCGCAGGAAGAGGCGATCCGATTTTACGAACTCTACTTGCGCAGCTATCTGTTCGGTCTGCAGTGGGCAGGCTCTCCTTATGCATTTACCAGTATCGGCAGCGCGATGGCCTGCCGAGCCGAAGCCTATGTCGCTGCGGGCGGCATGAAGAAAAAGCAAGCAGGGGAAGATTTCTACTTTCTGCAGCAATTGGCCAAGGGCGGTACGATTAAGGCGCTGGCAGGAACGGTTGTCTGTCCATCGCCACGATTCTCGCCGCGAGTTCCATTTGGTACCGGCCGCACCTTGCAGTCTGAAGTCGAGAGCGGTGTGAGGCTTTACCGATTTGTCTCGCTAGCCTCTTTTCGTATTCTGAAAGACTGGTTGATGCTGGTTGGACGAAGCACGCATCTATCGGCAGTCGAGGTTTTGTCGCAAGCAGAGGACTTGTCGCCGGAACTCGCCCGGTTTTTAAATGAAATAGGTTTTGGAGAAGCCTGGCATAAGCTGCTGGCAAACAACGGACCAGCGAAGTTGTTGCCTGCATGGCATAATTGGTTTGACGGCTTACGGACCCGGCAATTACTTTTCCGACTCGAAGATCTGTCAGTGATTGACGATC
>JAUXIR010000088.1 GCA_030620915.1 Geopsychrobacter sp.
GACGCCGGGCTGAGCGAGGGGGTTGATAATCGTAACGAACTTTTTTTATCATGGCGTAAAATACCGAATCACAGGCCCCAGCTCTTGCGAGGCGTCATCAACATCACAATCCGGGATCATAACAGAGAAATTGCCATTTTGTCCAGTCCAACTCCCCTTGTCGGGCCGTCGTTAAAGGGCTAAGATAGTCTTTCTGACCTCAACAAATTAAAGCTCACCTGGAGATAATCATGATCAACAGCGAGAGAATCAGCAATGAATTTGCGCAGCAGACTGCTATCGACAGCCCTTCATTCAAGGAAGCGGCAATGGCTGACTACCTGCGTCAGCGTTTTGCCCAGTTGGGTGCGACCCTGGTTGAGGATAGGGCCGCTGACCAGATCGGCAGCCAGAGTAATAATCTGATCTTTCGCATCGCCGGGACCAAACCGGGAAAACCCCTGTTGCTATCGGCACATATGGATACCGTCGGCCCGGCCGAGGGGGTCGAGCCGGTACTCATAGATGGGGTATTCCGCAGTGCCGGCAACACAATCCTGGGTGCAGATGATAAAGCGGGAATTGCCGAAATCATCGAAGCACTTGAGGTCCTGGCCGAGCAGGAGATCGCGCACGTCCCGCTGGAGGTCGCAATCACCGTCTGCGAAGAGGTCGGCCTGCTGGGTGCCAAACACCTGGATTTCTCCCTCCTCAACGCAAAGCGTGGCATCGCCCTCGACACCACCGGCATCTCGGATGTGATTCACAAGGCACCGGCCGCCAACCGCTTCAAAGTCAAGATCATCGGCCAGGAGGCCCACGCCGGGGTGATCCCGGAAAACGGCATATCCTCTATCCAGATTGCCGCTAAAGCGATCAGCCGCATGCAATTGGGCCGCATCGATGAAGAGACAACCGCTAATATCGGCATCATCAAAGGGGGTCAGGCGACCAACATCATCCCCCGCCAGACGATATTGGAGGGTGAAATTCGTAGCCATAACCCCGACAAGTTGCAGGAGTTAACCCGGCAGATCATTGCTCTGATCGAGGAGGAGGTTGAAACCGCACGCATAAGCGTAGACGGCACCGAGATCAAGGCCTCGATGAGCCTGGATCTGCACGAGGAATACCCGTCGATGCATGTCGACAAACAAGCGGAGATCCTGCAACTCATTACCGGAGCGGCAGAGGCGATCAACTTTCCCTTACATATCAAGGCGGCCGGCGGTGGATCAGATGCCAACATTCTAAACGCCCACGGCATTCAATGCGTTATTCTCGGCACCGGCATGAACAAGGTTCACTCGGTCGAGGAAGAGGTCCGGGTCGAGGATATGGTCCAGATTGCGCGACTGCTGGTCGAAATCATCCGTTGCGCCTGAAGATGTCCCTGCCGATAGAAGACATTCTGCCACAGCTGAGAACAAAGCTGGCGCAACACCCGATCCTGGTCTTAGAAGCACCTCCAGGCGCGGGCAAGACCACGCGGGTTCCGCTGGCACTCCTGGATGCTGACTGGCTGAACGGGCAAAAGATTCTGATGCTCGAACCACGGCGCCTGGCCGCCCGTAGCGCGGCCGAATTCATGGCCCGACAACAAAGAGAAAAGGTCGGTCAAAGCGTCGGCTACAGCATCCGCTACGAACATCGGACCTCGACGCAAACCCGCATTGAAGTCATCACCGAAGGTATTCTGACCCGCCGCTTGCAATCAGACCCGGAACTCAGCGGGGTTGGACTGGTTATCTTCGATGAATTTCACGAGCGTAACATCCATAGCGATATTGCCCTGGCGCTGACCAATGACCTGCGCAAGGGCCTGCGCGAAGATCTGAAGATACTGATCATGTCGGCCACCCTCGATAGTCAGCCACTCATCAAACTGCTGGGTGCCGAGCGCTTGCGCTCAGAAGGCCGCAGCTGGCCAATTGAGATCAACTATGCCACGGGTGAGATCGCAACGGATTGCGTTGCACCGATGACGGCCGCAATCTCAAGAGCAGTCAAAGAGACCAAAGGCGACATCCTGGCCTTCCTGCCCGGCGTGCGTGAGATTGAACGGGTCAAAACTCAACTGAGGCAGCGCCTGCCACACCTTCATATCTATCCACTCCATGGTCGTCTGAAACCTGCAGAGCAACAGCTCGCGCTTCAGAAATCGGACCGGCGCAAACTGATTTTAACCACCAACATTGCCGAAACCAGCCTGACCATAGATGGCATTACAACCGTGGTCGACTCTGGCCTTTGCCGTCAGCCGGGGTTCGATCCCGGCAGTGGCCTCACCCGCCTGAAGACCACACGCATTTCACAGGCCAGCAGCAATCAACGGGCCGGTCGGGCCGGACGTCAGGGGCCGGGCGTCTGCTACCGTCTCTGGAGTGAAGGGGTTCAGGCGACCCTGCTGCCGCAGACGCCACCCGAAATTCGCAGCGCGGACCTGACCCCACTGGCCCTCGACCTTTGCTGCTGGGGACTGCAGGACGCAACTCAACTCGATTGGCTTGACCCGCCACCGACCGGAGCCCTGGCGGCCGCGAATCAACTATTGAGTCAACTCGGCCTGATCGATCCGCGCGGCAGGCTCAGCGACGACGGTCGTCATGCAACCCGGCTCCCCATCCATCCGCGCTTTGCCAGTCTTTTGCTGGAGGCAAAACGGCTCAACGTCCTAGCGGTCGGATGCGTACTGAGCGCTTTTCTCGGCGAGCGGATGGGCAGTTCAACAGGCAGAGAAGAGGAGTTCAGCGAGGAGTTACGCCGCTTCACCCGGGAGATCCACAGCCAAAGGGGTCCGGGCGACCCACCAACCCGGGCGTTCAAACAGCTGGCTGGCATATTCAACATCAAGCCCCCCAAAATCGATGAACTGGAGAGCGACCTGCTGGCAACACTCGTCGCCCACGCCTATCCAGACAGAATCGCCTGTTCCAAACAGGCGAACGGGAACTATCTTCTCGCCAACGGTCGTGGCGCTAACCTCGGCATCCGCAGTCCCTTGAGAAGTTCCAACTGGTTGACGGTTACCGATATCAGTCAGAATGACAGGGGTGCGGTGATGATCAGACAGGCACTTGCGCTGGATCATAGCTGGCTCAAAAAACAGACCGAGGCGACAGAATGGCGAAATGAAGTTTTTTGGGATGGGCCGAAACAGCGCGTCATGGCACGCAGGGTCAAGCGACTCGGTGCAATTGAACTCTGTATCGAAAATCAAAACCCGCCCCCCGAACAAACATTGGAAATCCTCTGTGAAACCATCCGCGCTGGTGGTGATGTCTTACTCAACTGGTCGCAAGAGACCGAACAATTCCTGAACCGGTTAAGCCTGCTGCACAAGGTTTTTGGAAACTCCTGGCCGGTGATCGAGCGGACAAGTCTATTACAACGACCAGAGAGCTGGCTCGCCCCCTTCCTGAATGGGATCAGAACCGCGGCACAGCTGAAGAAGCTCAACCTGCTCCCTGCCCTGCAGAGCCTGCTCGACTGGCAACAGAACAGGCAACTCGGACAACTGACCCCGTTACGCATGGGAGTCCCCAGCGGCGAGATGATGAAGATCGACTATCAACCCGAAGGGCCATCCCTCCCGGTAAAACTGCAACAACTCTTTGGACTGGCCGAAACACCCACCATCTGTCAGGGCCAGGTTTCGCTTAAACTGCACCTGCTCTCCCCTGCGGGTCGTCCCCTGGCGGTCACCAGCGATTTGCGCAGCTTCTGGGATCAGGTCTATCCTGAAGTGCAAAAGGAAATGAAGGGGCGCTACCCGAAACATCCCTGGCCGAACGACCCCTGGGCGGCAACCCCGACGCGAAGGCTCAAAAAGCATAGGAACTAAAACAGCCCGATAAGCCCTAAAAAAAACCATCCAGATCGAGAGGACACAATGAAATACGAAAACCTGTTGTTAAGCATCAAGGACCGAGTTGCGCTCATCACGATCAACCGTCCGGCGGCGCTGAACGCCTTGAACCCTCAGACCCTCGAAGAGCTTGACCTCGCCTTTAACGCACTGGCGGACAACAATCAGGTCCATGCCGTTGTGCTGACCGGTGCGGGCGAAAAGGCATTCGTTGCCGGGGGCGATATTTCCGTGATGCAGCCGCTCGGGCCGCTGGAGGCCGCGAGAGTCGCACGCCAGGCACAGCAACTATTCGCGCGCATCGAGTCTTTCCCGAAAACGGTTATCGCCGCCATCAACGGCTATGCGCTGGGCGGTGGCTGTGAACTGGCGATGGCCTGCGATATCCGCATTGCGGCCGACAGTGCCCGCCTCGGTCAGCCGGAGATCAATCTCGGCATTATTCCCGGATGGGGAGGGACCCAGCGTCTGCCGCGCCTGGTCGGCCGCGGCAAGGCCAAGCAGATGATGCTCACCGGTGAGATGGTTAGCGCAGCTGAAGCCCTGCAGATCGGGCTGGTTGAGCAGGTAGTTAGCGCAGATCGCTTACTGAAAGCAGCCACCGAAATGGCGGATATGATTGCGGACAAGCCTCAGGTTGCGGTGCAACTCATCCGTAAGGCGGTTGACAATGGGCTCGACATGCCACTCGATAAGGCGATCGACTACGAGGCGGATATCTTCGGACTTTGTTTCGCTACCGAAGATCAGAAAGAAGGGATGGCGGCGTTTTTGGAAAAACGCGGCGCCTGTTGGAAACATCGCTAAGGGGAAAAAGGCGGAGTGCGCAGAATCAGCGGGCTGTTCCTTTAACGAAAGTTGAAACGGGTCATCACCCGACCAGCCATGACATTAAGCCTATTGGAGCGGTCGAGAGCGCCGAAGACCGGTTCTTTACGCAGCCCCATCGCGTTGAGCTCTTTGACGATCAGTTCATGACGCCCCATCTTCAACCCCTTGCGCAAGGCGGACAAGGCCTGATAACGCCGGCCGGACAGTCGGCAGGTACGCCCCAGAGCAAGATAGAGATCGGCATCGTCCGGGGCGGTATCAACGGCACTGGTGCAGAGAACCAGAGCGCGTGAAAAATCACGCTTCTCTTTGGCCAGACAAAAACCCAACCAGGCCAAAACTTGCGGTTGGTTACTCGTCCTCACCAGTTTTTCAAGTTCTATCAATGCAATCAAGGAGCTACCTGTTCGCGCCTCCTTGATTGCCGCCTCAAGCCTTTGCTGATCTTTCATCACTCTGTCCCCGACAATAAGCTCAGTCTGAAAAACAATTCTCGCCCGCTCTTAATCAATATTCTGAATCTAAAAAAAGTACACTTAAGAGAGATTACCAAATTCACCGATTTTCTAAAAGGCTGATTTTCGAATTCAATCCCCGCTGGCGCCTGTGGTTAAGCCTGCCGATCAGCCACAGGGGTCACTCGTCCCTATTTGACGTCGATAGAGCGCCGAACGAATTTCATCGACACAGCTATAAGGGATACTCAGCCGACCGACACCAGCCCCGATGGCGATGGCGGATCCTTCGGTGCCATGGAAATCGGAACCGCCGGTCACGATCAATTGATGACGCCGAGCCAGACCGATCAACCAATAGACACCATCCTGATTCACTCCATTATTATAAGCCTCAAGGCCGTCGAGACCCATTTCAACAAAGGTTTCAATCAAGGCCTCGAGTTCGCCATGATTGCGCGTGACATAGGGAGGATGCGCCAATACGGCGATGCCACCGGCACTGTGGATCAAACCGATCGCTTCATCAATCGGGAAGAAACGCTTGGTGACATCGTTCGGCACCAGGTAGCGGTCGAAGGCCTCATCATGGCTTTGCACATAGCCCGCGGCACGCAGAGCCAGCGCAATATGCGGCCGACCGAGGGTGCCGTCGGCACTCTCTTCGATCGCGAGAAAATCGAGGGGAGCCCGACCCTCATCTGCCAGCTGGCGATTTACCTTTTCAACAATCTGCTGGTTACGTCCGGCGCGAAACTCACGAAAATCAGCCAGTTGCCGAGTGAGCTCCGCATGATGATGATCGAAGCCATAGCCGAGCAGGTGAATATCCTGATAGTCCTGCCATTGACTCGACAACTCAACCGCAGAAATCACCTCGACCCCGAGCTCGACCCCCGACTTCAGCGCGCTATCGATGCCATCGACATTATCATGATCCGCAATGGCGATCGCCTTCATCCCGGCCTTGGCCGCGAGTCCGACCAGCTCCGGTGGGCTATAGCGTCCATCAGAACAGGTGGTATGCAGATGCAGATCGACCCGTTGTTGCGTCACCTGTTACTTCCCCTTCACTTTGAAACCGGCACGCGAAAACGCCGCGCCGAGATCGGTGGTTATCTTGCTGGACTTCTGGCCTGACCTCTTTTTCTGTGACGGCTTTGCGGCTGTTTTTTTCGGGCCCGATGCCGCTTCGTTCACCGTCTTATCACTCCCCGAGCGCATACTCAGGCCGATCCGGCGCCGCTGCAGATCGAGAGAAACCACGCGCACCTGGACCTGTTGGCCAACCTTGACGACGGTGGCCGGGTCGCGCACAAAACGATCAGCCAACTGACTGACATGGACC
>JAUXIR010000210.1 GCA_030620915.1 Geopsychrobacter sp.
ACACCCCCCTGTGCCAGGATAGTTGTCGCCTCTAACTGAACTCCGAAAAAGATATTGGGGGCAGTATGGAGGAACATGTATTCCAAAGGAATTTATAGGGATGAATGGAGCATCCAATCTCTCACCATTCCCAACACACTTAACGGCCCGACCTTACAACCAGGCGGGGCCATTGCTATTTAGTTGCAACAGAATGCGGACCTACTTCACCTAAAGTTCCGAGGGAGACAGGCACCCAGGCCCGATCAAAGCACAATCACACCGGCTGCGGGCGGATCGGCGTAGAGCAGTTCGACCAGATCCTTGCGCCGTTGCAGTGCCGCGCGCTGGTTGATGTAGCCCTTATCGGTGATCTCGTTGGCATCGCTGTTCGGTGGTTCAGCCATCAGCATGATTCTTGAGATTCGGGTTGATGAGCCCTGTTGTTCGGCGTTGAATTGGGTCAAGCTGCGTCGCAGATAGGCTTCCACCTCGGGGTGCTGCAGCAGGGTCTGCGGAGCGACATCTTCTTCGAGGATATTACACAGCTTCTTGCAGGCGGCCAGGTTCGGCCAGGCGAGAATAGCGACCGACTCCCGATCATGACCGGTCACCAGGGCAAACTGCAGAATCGGCGCGGCAGCGGCCAGCACCGCCACCCGCAGCGAACCGACCCGCACCCAGGTACCACTGCTCAGCTTGAAATCTTCGGCGACCCGGCCATCGAAGGAGATCCCCTTACTCGGGTCGTCGGGATCGACGAAGCGACCGGCATCGCCGATCAGGTAATAGCCGTCGGCGTCGAAGGCGGCCGCAGTCAGATCGGGACGGCGGAAATAACCCGGCGTCACATTGGGCCCCTTAACGCGCAGTTCGTAACTGTCACCATTCGGCAGCATCTTCAAGGAGACGCCTGGACAGGGGATGCCGATGACTCCGGCTTTTTCGAGCGGAAAGTGCGCGGCGGTGGCCAGGGGCGAGGTCTCGGTTGAGCCCCAGGAGGAGGTCATGATCACCTTCTTGCCGGTCGCCTGGATGGCAACCTTCTCCAACCGCTCCCACAGATCCTGCGGCAGGGCCGCTCCGGCATAGAAGATCAGCTGCAGATTCTTGAAAAAATTATTGCGTAAGTCCTCATCCTGTTCGAGGTGCGGCAGGAGCATGGCGTAGCCGACCGGCACATTGAAATAGATGGTCGGTGAGATCTCGGCCAGGTTTGTCACGGTCTGCTCCACCAGCCCCGGCGCCGGTTTACCCGCATCGATATAGAGGGTTCCGCCCTGATTGAGGACCAGGTTGAAATTATGATTGCCGCCGAAGGTATGGTTCCACGGCAGCCAGTCGACCAACACTGGTGGGGTCTGGATGATAAACGGCCAGATCTGGGCGAGCATCTGCTGGTTGGCACAGAGCATCCCGTGGGTGTTGATCACCCCCTTGGGCTGTCCGGTCGAGCCCGAGGTATAGAGGATCTTGGCGACAGTCTTCGCGCCGACCTGCGAAAGTGCGCGATCGACATCTGCAGTGACAGGGGTCTCAAGCAAGGAGGCGAAGGGGGTGGTCGGGACCTCTAGCAGCCCGCCCTGCCCGACCACCACTTCAACCCCGGCCAGATTGAGGCTGGAGAGGGGCGCAGCGAACTGACTGCCATCGGCGACGAAGACCATCCCCGGACAGATCTCCTCGAAGATGAAGCGCAGCTTGAGATAATCCTTGCTCAACAATGAATAGGGAACCGAAACCGGCACCACCGGTACGCCGGCGATGAAGCAGCCGAGCATCAACAGGCCATGGTCGATAGAGTTGCCGGAGAGGATCATCACCGGCCGGTAGGGCCCGAGGCGCCGATCGAGCAGGGCCTGGGCGATGGCGTCCGCCGAGCGGCTGACCTCGGCGTAGCTCAAGCGCCGCCAGTCACCAGCAGCTTGTCGCTCGGCGAGAAAAGTCTGTTCAGGGGTCTGCTCGGCCCAGTGACGCAACATCTGACCCAGATTCTCGCGGTAGGCTTGCAGAGGGAGAGCAGAGCTGAAGAGAAACCCGGTCTCGGCTGAACCCTCGATCGAGACAAGGGGCGGCGCAAAATCGACAGCAGCGAATTCGGCAGGTTTCATGGCATACCTCCAGGTACAATCGAAACGGCCATAAGAATGGTTGGCCACCAAGTCACCAAGGAAACATTTTTTTAACGGAGAGGCGCTGAGAAAGGCAAAACCGCAGATTTTGATTTTAAACCCTAAACGGATTTTGGTTGTCTCTGCGTCTCTGTTTTTCTCTCCACCTCTGCGTTAAATAGCCCTTGAACTTCTTGGTGTTCTTGGTGACTTGGTGGCGTACAATTTGTTGTCAACTCAGAACGGGTAGACTCCTGACTCGCTTGCGGCTTCGGCCAGTTGATGCTTGGCCTCCAGCAACCCGCTTAGCGGGTAGGCACTAAGCGGAACCATGATCTCCTGCTGGAGACCAAGCTCGGCTCCTTTGACCCCGTAAGCGGCAGCGCGACTGGCGGAGAGCTGGAAGCACCCGGCGAGATCAAACGCGCACACCCGCACGACGGCCTCAAGCAACGAGCGTTTTCGCGCACTGGCGCCGGGCGTGGACTTGGCGGCACGCAGCAGACTGGATTCCAAGGCAAAAATGGCGATGGCCATATCCGCCAGCGCGAGCAGGATTTCCTGTTCGGTCCGGCGCTCTGACATCAGTCCGAACAGCCGCAGGAAGATTTTTTTCTGTTGGGCCAGCAGGGTAAATTCCGCACCAAACAGGGCGCTAGCGACCCGCTCTTCGCCGGCAGCCGCCGACAATTCTTGCCGGACGGCGTCACCCTGCCGGCAGAGGTCGAGATCTCCCTTGGCGGCACGACGGAACAGCAGGTTCGAAATCAGCAGCCGGTTGATCTCGTTGGTCCCCTCGAAGATCCGGTTGACCCGTTCATCCCGGTAGAAACGCTCGACCGGGTAGTCCTTGATATAGCCGTAGCCGCCATGGATCTGCAGCGCCTCATCCGTGATCCGGGCCAGGCTGTTGCTGCAGAAGACCTTGGCGATGGCGCACTCAGCGGCATATTCTTCGATCGCCTGCTGGTAACGCGCGGAATAATCGTCGCCGGACCGGTCGAGAGTCGCAAGCCGTTCGTCCAGCAGCCCGGCGACCCGGTAAAGCAGCGACTCGGCAGCGAACAGGGTGCCGGTCATATCGGCAATTTTTTCGCGGATGGCACCGAAACTGGCCCGGGTTTGTCCAAACTGTTTGCGCTCGACGGCATATCCGGCCGCCTCGGCAAAGGCGGCCTTGGCCGCGCCGGTGACGGTGGCAGAGAGCTTGAGACGGCCGATGTTAAGCACATTGAAGGCAATCTTGTGCCCCTTGCCGACTTCGCCGAGCAGGTTTTCGCTGGGTACGCGGACATTCTCCAACACCACCTGAGCGGTCGAGGTCCCCTTGAGCCCCATCTTCTTCTCTTCGTTGCCGATCGAGAGACCGGCCATGCTCCGTTCGACCAGAAAGGCCGAAAAATGCCGGCCGTCGATCTTGGCAAAGACCGTGAACAGATCGGCAAAGGCGGCGTTGGTGATGAACTGCTTGACGCCATTGAGGAGATAGGCGCTGCCGTCCTGCGTCAGGGTCGCGGTGGTGCGCGCACTCAAGGGATCGCTGCCGCAGTCGGGTTCGGTCAGGCAGTAGGCGCCGATCCACTCACCGGTGGTCAGCCTCTCCAGATACTTCTGCTTCTGTTCAGCCGTGCCGTAATAGACCAGTGGCAGCGAACCGATACCGGTCTGGCCACTGGAGGTGATGGCAAAGGAACCGGTCGGTCCGAGCTTTTCCGCCACCAGCATGCTGGTCACCTTATCCAGCTCCAGTCCGCCGTACTCCTCCGGAATGTCGACAAGAAACAGGCCTAGTTCGGCGCAGCTGCGCAGCTTCTTGACCATCAGACCGAAGTCTTGTTCCTCCAGCAAATCCAGATCGGGAAGGATCTCATTGGCGACAAAGTCCTCGGTGGTTTCAGCAATCTGGCGCTGTTCCGAAGTAAAGTCCTCCGGAGTAAACAGGCTCTGACCGAGCGCGTCGATCAGCAGAAATTCCCCACCCTTAATCAGGTTTTTTTCGGTCATAGCGCACTCATCCGAAGGGTTCTAAACAATCAAAACCGGACATTTAACATGGTGAATAATGTGATCGGCAATCTGAGTGAAGAGGAAATTTCGCAGATCCCCATCGCTGTTTTTGCCGATGACAAGGAGAT
>JAUXIR010000048.1 GCA_030620915.1 Geopsychrobacter sp.
GGCAGCAGCAGAAAATCGCACGCTGTTGGTCGATATGGACCCGCAGGCCAATGCCTGCAGCGGCCTGGGTGTTGATAAAACAACTGTAATTTCAACAATTTACAATGCCTTAATCGAAGATGCCGACATTCATTCCATCGTTGTTGGTAGTGACCTCGATTATCTGCATATCCTCCCTTCGAATACCGATCTAATCGGGGCAGAGATCGAGTTGATCGATCAGCCTGGGCGTGAGACGCGATTAAAGCAGGTGCTCGCGCCTCTGGTTGGTGAATATGATTACATCATCATCGATTGCCCTCCCTCTCTGTCACTTTTGACCCTGAACGCTCTGACCGCAGCCGAATCAGTGTTGGTGCCGTTGCAGTGTGAGTTTTATGCGATGGAGGGTCTGGGACAGTTGATGCAGACCATTCGTCTGGTGCAAGGCGAGCTCAATCCGAATCTTAAGATCGGTGGGATCCTGTTGACGATGTACGATGGTCGTAACAATCTCTGCCGTCAGGTCAGTGAAGAAATTCGCAGCCATTTTGGTGACAAGGTGTTTGCTGCCGTTATTCCGCGCAATGTCCGTCTGTCTGAAGCACCGAGTTTCGGTCAACCGGCACTGCTCTACGATATTGCGTCAACCGGCGCACGTTCCTATTTGGAGCTGGCAAAAGAGATAATGGGACAGGAGGAAGTGGTTCATGGCTAAGCGACCCGCTCTCGGTAAAGGGATCGGTGCTCTGTTGAAGACAGCTGCTCAAGAGGGCGGCAAGAAATATTTCCAGTGCCCGATTGAAGAATTGCGCCCGCACGACAAGCAGCCGCGTAAGACCTTCAATGATGCAAAACTGGCCGAGCTTGCCGCATCGGTCAAAGAGAAGGGGATTATTCAGCCGCTTGTTGTACGCAGGGTCGCCGATTATTACCAGATCATTGCAGGTGAACGGCGTTGGCGAGCGGCACAAAAGGCGGGTCTCGACAGGGTGCCGGTGGTTATCCAGGATGTGAGCGAGGACTGGGCCCTGGAGATGGCGTTGATCGAGAACGTTCAACGTGAGGACCTCAATCCCCTCGAAGAGGCCGGAGCCTATCAATATCTGATCAACTCATTCGATTTGTCACAGGAAGAGGTGGCAAAGCGGGTCGGTAAAGAGAGACCTACGATTGCCAATGCGCTGCGCCTCTTGAAGCTACCCGACAGGCTCCGCAACGATCTGAATGAGGGCCGACTCAGCATGGGACACGCCCGTGCACTACTGGCGCTGATCGACGAAGAGGATATGGCCGAGGCTGCGCAGCAGGTTATCGCTAAAAAGCTTTCCGTGCGCGACACGGAAAAATTGGTTAAGAAGATAAAAAGTTTTGGCATAACTGCACCTAAGACGGTGAAAAAAGAAATAGATCCCAACCTTGAAACCCTGGCCAATGCGATTACGCAACGTCTTGGCGCCAAGACTCGCGTGCTGCCGAAGGGGCAGGGCGGCAAGATAGAGGTTGGATATCAGAATCTCGATGACCTTGATCGTCTGCTCGAACTCCTGGGGGTTTCTCTTTAGGGGGACCGGCACCGATTTTGTTATTTTTGCTACACAAATGGAAGCAGCGATGAAGAAAAAGATCGTAAGTATCGAAAAGGCTGATATAAAGGCCTTCCTTGGACCGGGTAGTCAGTTCGAGGGGAAGCTCAGTTTTGATGAAATGGTGCGGCTGGATGGTCGTTTTATCGGTGAAATTCGTTCTTCTGACACCCTGGTCGTCGGTGATACCGCTGAGATTGAGGGGGATATCCATGTCGGTTGTCTGGTGTTGAGTGGCAGCTTCAAGGGCAATATCGTTGCCAGTCAGAGGGTTGAACTTCTTGAGCCCGCCCGGGTTGAAGGGGTTATCGAGACTCCACTGCTTAAGATTGAGGAAAAAGTCATCTTTGACGGTGAGATACGCATGACAAGTCAGGCCACAGTGAGCCCGGAGGTTAACAACTGATCGGCTTCAGGCCTTCGGTGGATTCGTGTTGATACGGGGCTGGATAAGAAGATTTCCAGTGAAAAATCTTGACATCGTCAAGGTCACATGGTAGCAATCCTCTGTTTTTAGCACCGGCAAAAAAAAATTTGGCAACAAGTTCTGTATACAGTATACCGGCAAATAAGCCGCGCTGTTATTCGATAAGAGGTGAAAATAGTGATCAGTCTCGATTGGACTCTGATACTGCAGTTTTTGAATTTTATTGTCCTGCTCTTCATCATGAACAAGCTCCTCTATCGCCCCCTGCTCGACATTATGAATCGGCGTCGTGACAAGGTCGAGGGTAGCAAGGCACGGGCTCGCGAACTTGAAGGCGAAGTTGATGAAAAGATGCAGCGTTATCAGCAGCAGTTGAGCGCAGCCAAGTCTGACGCTGCACAGGAACGTGCCGCTTTGCGTAAGGCAGGTCATCAGCAGGAAACTGAAATTACCGGCGCAGCTCAGCAGAATGCAGCCACCCGAATCAAGGGTATCCGTGAGCAGGTTGGTAAAGAGGCCGCTGAGGCAGGGCAGATTCTGAATAATGAGGCCAAGGCTCTGGCCGGGCAGATTGCCACGAAGGTTCTTGGCCGGGAACTGGCCTAAAAAGAGAAGAAGGGATGTCGATGCGCTCAACAAGAACAATACTTCTGACACTGGCTCTGATGATCCTGACGACGGGCCTGGTCTATGCGTCGGGTGGCGAAGGTCACGCTGACAATGGGGCACTGATCAAGGACTTTTTCTACCGGGTATTCAATTTTGCCATTGTCGTCGGCATTCTTGGCTATTTTCTGGCCAAGCCGATTAAAAAAGGCCTGTCCGGTCGAAGCGAAGAGATCGAAAAGGCACTGGCTGAAGCCGAGCAAGTTAAATTGGATGCTGAGGCCAAGTTTGCTGAGTACGATCAGAAGCTGGCTACGGCCAACGCCGAAATTGTCGAAATTAGTGCTGCAATTAAGCGTGAAGGTGAGCTGGAAAAAGAAAAGATCATTTCCAGCGCACGTGAAATGGCGACCAAAATTGAGCTTGAGGCCGAAAAGGCAGCCGCTCTCGAGATTGCCAAGGCGCGTACCGAATTACAGACCGAAGCCGTTCGTCTTGCAGTTGAGCTGGCTGAAGACCTGTTGAAGAAGAACTTTACCAGCGAAGATGATACGCGTCTGATCGACGAGTATATGCAGAAGGTGGGAGAGTTACATTGAGTAACAGTGCAGTTTCAGTAAGATACGCCAAGGCTTTGCTCGCAATCGGCAAGGAACAGGGGCAGGTTGAGCCCTACGCCGACGAGCTCTCGTCAGTCGCTAATGTCATGAGTGAACATGATATGTTGCGTCTCCTCCTCGACAGCCCAACCTTTCCGGTTGAGAAGAAGAGTGCCATCATGAACGATATTGCTGTGGCAATGAAGTTAAGTGATGGTATGAGGACTTTTCTCGGCCTGTTGGTCGAGAAGGGACGGATCGCGCAACTGCCGCAGATTGGCGAAAACTACCGCAGATTCGCAGATGACCTTTCGGGGATTATCCGCGCAACGCTGACCTCGGCTCATTCCCTTGACGACAAGACGAATGAGGCGATTCGCAGCGGTCTTGAGAAGCAGACCGGCAAGAAGGTTGTTCTCAACCTGTCGGTTGACCCGGACCTGATCGGCGGAGTCAAGGCTGAGATGGGCGGGAAGCTTTTCGACGGCAGCGTGAAGACCCAGCTTAAGCAGATCGCAGATACCTTAGCAAAGGGGTGACCTAATATCATGGAAATCAGAGCAGAAGAAATCAGTGCAATTATCAAAAAGCAGATCGAAGGTTTCGGCCGTGAGGTTGAAGTCAGCGAGACTGGCACCATCATCTCGGTAGGTGACGGCATCGCTCGAATTCATGGCCTCGACAAGGCGATGGCCGGCGAGCTACTTGAATTCCCCGGCGGCACCATGGGGATGGTCCTTAACCTTGAGGCCGACAATGTCGGTGCCGCTATTCTTGGTGATTCGGAGCATATCAAGGAAGGCGACCTGGTCAAGCGGACCGAGCAGATCGTGCGGGTTCCGGTTGGCGAGGCGCTGATCGGGCGGGTTGTCAACGGCATCGGTATTGCGATTGACGGCAAGGGCGAAATCGAAACCGACAGCTATAGTCAGGTTGAGCTCAAGGCGCCTGGAATCGTCGCACGTAAATCGGTTCATGAGCCGATGCAGACCGGGCTTAAGGCGATCGACGCCATGGTCCCGATCGGTCGCGGTCAGCGCGAGCTGATCATTGGCGACCGCCAGACCGGCAAGACCGCGGTTGCTATCGACACCATCATCAATCAGAAGGGCCAGGACGTTGTCTGTATCTACGTCGCGATCGGCCAGAAGCGTTCGACGGTTGCCCAGGTTGTTTCAAAACTGCGTCAGCACGGTGCCATGGATTACACCATTGTTGTTGCTGCGACCGCCTCCGACCCGGCGCCACTGCAGTTTATCAGCCCCTACACCGGCGTCACCATGGGTGAGTACTTCCGTGATAACGGCAAGCACGCCCTGATTATTTATGATGACCTCTCCAAGCAGGCGGTCGCTTATCGTCAGCTCTCGCTGTTGCTGCGTCGTCCGCCAGGCCGTGAGGCGTTCCCTGGTGATGTCTTCTATCTGCACAGCCGACTGCTCGAGCGGGCCTGTAAGGTCAATGATAAACTGGGTGCCGGTAGTCTGACCGCCCTGCCGATCATCGAAACCCAGGCCGGCGACGTTTCGGCTTACATCCCGACCAACGTTATCTCGATCACCGATGGTCAGATCTTCCTTGAAACCGACCTCTTCTACTCGGGCGTGCGTCCGGCGATCAACGTCGGTCTGTCGGTTTCGCGGGTTGGTGGTTCGGCTCAGGTCAAGGCGATGAAGCAGGTCGCCGGTACCCTGCGTCTGGCTCTGGCTCAGTATCGTGAGATGGCGGCTTTTGCCCAGTTCGGTTCCGATCTGGATGTAGAGACCCAGAAGCAGTTGGCTCGCGGTGAGCGCCTGGTTGAGATCCTCAAGCAGGGTCAGTATCAGCCTCTGCCGGTTGCCAAGCAGGTTCTGGCGATCTACGCCGTCAATAACGGTTATACCGATGAGATTCCGGCTTCAGCTGTTCTGCGCTACGAGCAGGAGATGATCTCCTTCATGGATAGCCAGAATTCCGATCTGATCAGAGACCTGACCGAGAAGAAGGCGATTGATGCTGACCTCGAGGATCGGATCAAGAAGGCTCTCGAAGACTTCAGCGGTCAGTTCAGCGCCTGATTTAAACTGCAGACAGAAGGTTTGAACGCATGGCTAGTCTTAAGGACATAAAGAAACGGATCAGCTCGGTCAAGAGTACCCAGCAGATCACCAAGGCGATGAAAATGGTCGCTGCGGCAAAGTTGCGCAGAGCCCAGGAGGCCGCCGTATCGGCTCGGCCCTACGCCGAAAAGCTGCAGCAGGTTCTGGTCAATCTCTCGCGTCGTGAAGAGGCTGATGCTCATCCGTTGCTGGTTCAACGTGGCAAGGGACGCGCTCTAGTGGTGCTGATGACCGCAGACCGTGGTCTGTGCGGCGGGTTTACCGCTAATGTTTCGAAAGCCGCCGAGCGCTTTATCCGTGACAATGAACAGGGCTTCGATGCCATCGATCTGATGATTACCGGACGCAAAGGGAAAGAATTTCTCAAGAGTCGTCTCGGTGAAAATATTGTCAAGGTCCATGAGAATATCGGCGCCAACCTCAATTACAAGACCGCTTCGTTGATCGGTCAGGAGATCGTCAGTTCCTTCGAGGACGAGACTTACGATGCGGTTTTCCTGATCTATAACGCCTTCGAGAGCGCGATCAGCCAGGTGGTCACCCTTGAGCGGCTGCTGCCGATCAAGACCGAGGTTGAGGAAGAGGTCGTGGCGGACACCACAGATTATATCTACGAGCCAGTCCGGCATGAGGTCCTGTCACAGATTCTGCCGAAAATGGTTGAAGTCCAGCTTTTTCGCGGCCTGCTCGAATCGAATGCCTCGGAGCACGGGGCACGGATGGCGGCGATGGACAGCGCCAGCCGCAACGCCGCAGAAATGATTGAAAAGCTGACCCTGCAGTACAACCGTGCACGTCAGGCAGCGATCACCACAGAGCTGATGGAGATTATCTCCGGCTCTGAGTCCGTTAAATAGAGATACGTCTAGGAACATAAAGATAAAGAGTTTTTTCCGGCAAGATCAAGGAGGAAAGGGTAACCATGAACAAGGGAAAGATCACACAGGTCATCGGTCCTGTTGTTGACATCGAATTTGAGCCCGGCAAGCTGCCGGAGATTTATCACGCACTTAAAATTACCAATCCGGCGATTTCCTCCGACGAGTGGAACCTTGTCGTTGAGGTTGCTCAGCATCTGGGTGAGAATACGGTTCGCGCTATCGCCATGGATACGAGTGACGGTCTGGTTCGCGGTCAGGAAGTTCTCGATACCGGCAAACAGATTGTTATGCCGGTCGGCGAGAAGACCCTTGGGCGGATCATGAATGTTATCGGTGAGCCGATCGATGAAGCCGGTCCGGTTGAAACCGAAACCAAGTGGGGCATCCACCGTCCCGCTCCCGATTTCGTCAATCAGTCCACCAAGGTTGAGTCCTTCGAGACTGGAATCAAGGTTGTCGATCTGCTTGCGCCTTACGCGCGTGGTGGCAAGATCGGTCTGTTCGGTGGTGCCGGTGTCGGCAAGACCGTTCTGATCATGGAACTGATCAATAATATTGCCCAGCAACATGGTGGTTTCTCGGTTTTTGCCGGGGTTGGCGAGCGGACCCGTGAGGGGAACGACCTCTGGGAAGAGATGAAGGAGTCCGGCGTTCTGAGCAAGACTGCGCTGATCTACGGTCAGATGAATGAGCCCCCGGGCGCTCGTGCCCGCGTTGCGCTGTCGGCCTTGACCGTTGCTGAATATTTTCGTGACGAAGAAGGGCAGGATGTTCTGCTCTTCGTCGATAATATCTTCCGCTTCACCCAGGCAGGTTCCGAGGTGTCGGCGCTACTCGGCCGTATTCCGTCGGCCGTTGGTTATCAACCGACCCTCTCTACCGAAATGGGCGAGCTGCAGGAACGGATCACGACCACCGACACGGGTTCGATCACCTCGGTTCAGGCGATCTACGTCCCGGCCGATGACCTGACCGACCCCGCACCGGCCACCGCCTTTGCTCACCTGGATGCGACCACGGTTCTTTCGCGTCAGATTGCCGAGCTCGGCATCTACCCTGCGGTTGACCCGCTCGATTCAACCAGCCGGCTTCTTGACCCGCAGGTGATCGGCGAGGAGCACTACAAGGTCGCGCGTGATGTACAGTACATCCTGCAGCGCTATAAAGACCTGCAGGACATCATCGCCATCCTCGGTATGGACGAGCTGTCCGAAGAAGACAAGCAGATCGTCTCCCGTGCCCGTAAAATTCAGAAGTTCCTTTCGCAACCCTTCCATGTTGCCGAGATCTTTACCGGTGCACCGGGTAAGTATGTCGAGCTCAAGGATACGATCAAGGGTTTCAAGGAGATCATCGAAGGTAAGCACGACGCTCTGCCTGAGCAGGCCTTCTATCTGGTTGGAACCATTGAGGATGTAATCGAAAAAGCCAAAAGCATGGCGGCCTGATCGTTTACAGGATTCACGCTGAAAAAGGATTATCCTGATGGCTGAAAAGCTTACACTGGAAATGGTGACACCCTATAAGAAGGTCCTCTCGCTAGAGGTAGACGAGATTACCGCGCCTGGTTCGATCGGTGAACTTGGCCTTCTGCCCGGGCATACCCCCCTGCTGACCACTCTCAAAATTGGAGAGCTCAGCTACAAGCAAGATGGTAAGGTATTCCATGTTGCGGTCAACTGGGGATACCTTGAAGTCGGTGATGATACCGTAACGGTTCTGGTTGATACGGCTGAACAGGCCGATGAGATCGACCTTGAAAGAGCCAAGGCTGCTTTGGGGCGTGCCGAGGATTCACTGAAAACGCTTACGCAGGAAGATGTTAACTTTACCGTAATGGAAGCAGCTCTGCATCGGGCCTTGGTCCGTATCCAGGTTGCTGGAGGTCGGTAAGCATAGTATCGGGTTTGTTGAGTAAAAAGCGGGTAGTTCCTTTTTGGAACTACCCGCTTTTTTGTGTCTGGAGGAGGGACTCAAGTGCCGAGATGGACCGTTCGGCGTCCTTTTGACTGTGGGCCTCCAGGGTTGCGGTTGGATTGCCATTCAACGTGATGAGATGCCCAAGAAAGGCCGGGAAATCGAATTTCCCCTTGCCGATCGGGCCAAGATCATAGCCACGGCCGCGATTA
>JAUXIR010000305.1 GCA_030620915.1 Geopsychrobacter sp.
GAAGCGAAGCTGTTTATACCAAATGAGTTTTTCGATTGCAACAGAAATTTCTACTCTTTGGCAGCTTTTTCACCCTCAGGGATACGGAGTGGCTCAACGAGAAGAGTGCGGTATTCGGCAACCGTCACAAGCCCCGGCTTGGCCCCCTTGGGGCGGCTGATATAGCGTCCCTCGGTCACGATGACTTCTACGCGCGCATCATCCTTGCCACGACTATAGCCGGCAGCAATCCTTGCGGCATAATTTATATCTTCGTCAGCAAAATCGGCATTACGTCCATCGCGCTTCAACACCAGATGACAACCAGGCATATTATGCGCGTGGAACCAGAGATCATCGCGATCGGTCATGCGCGCCGAAAGATGGTCATTACTGCGATTATTACGCCCCCAGAAAATCCGCAGACCATTGGGTGACAGGGTCTGGTTGAGACGTGGAACCCCACTGACCCTGTTTCGACCGGCCGGTTCCTTCCTGGTCGGCTGAATCAATCCTGCCGCCAGTAGTTCCTGGCCAACCTCATTGATCTCGTCGAGATCCGTCGCTTCGTCGAGTGACAGCAGCAAAGACTCCAACCATTGATTCTCTTCGAGGGTTTCCTGCCGGCGTCGGTCAACATGCTCAACACCACGCCGCTCTTTTTTGTAGCGCTTGAATAAGCGCTCGGCATTCTCTTGCGGGCTGAGCTCTGGTTGCAGTTTTATCCTGACGGTTGTCGGTGGGTCGGTGATCCAGTCGCTGACCTCGACCTCGGTCATCCCCTTCTTGACCAGATGCAAATTGGCCAACAGTAATTCCCCCATGCGGCGTCTCTCGGCAAAACTTTCCGTTTTCTCCTGTTGCTCGGCAATATTTTTCTGCCGCTTCAGCAGCCGCACGATCTGACGCTTGATGACTTGGCGAAAGCCTGCACGCTGACCGATTTCAGACCCAACCTCGACCTCAGGCGAGAAGCAGTGGTCGAGGAATTGAGACAGGCTGTCACCCACCGCCTCCAGTGGTTCAATGGTTGAGGGAAGATAGGCGACCAGCTGTTTCTTGCCGGAGATTTCAACAACAGACGCCCTGCCCTTACGCGCCAACCAGTCGCGCTGAAAAGCCTTAAATGTCGGCAGGATATCCTGCCCTAGTTCAACTGATCTCCTGAGGACTGCGGCCTGCCCTTTCGACATGGGAGAAACCTTCTGCAGCAGCCATTTCTCGAAGGGCTCGGCACCGGTTAAATCCCCAGGGGGAGCCAGATCTAAATCGGCCAGGCTCAGGCGTTCCTGTTGTGGCAGGGGCAGATAGGGCTTGCCACGCTGCAGCAAGCGCTCACCAAAGGCTTGCGGCTTATGCAAGGCGTCAAGTAGCAGGCCCTCCTCATCGAGCAAGTAAAGATTGCTGCGGGTTCCCATCAATTCACAGACGAGCCGATAACGTTGATCGGTACCATTGAAATTCAACTCCACCACCCGGTCATGGCCAGGCAGCGAAATCGACTCTAAACGCCTCAGACGCGAACGCAGCAATTGACTGAAGCGCGGTGGATGAAAAGGGTTTGGGATGTTTTGTTCGGTTAAATGCAGACGGGCGCCCTGCCCGACCTGAATCAGCAGCTTAAGGTTTTGCCGTCCGTTCCAGAGACGAATAACCAGACTATCATCGCCAGGCTGATGGACCTTGGCGATACTGGCACCGGCGATCTGGGGCGCCAGTTCGGCAACAAGTTGTTCAAGGAGGAAGAAATCAATTGTCAGCATAATGAATGCATTCTCTTACGGAATCGGTCTCACCGCAATATTTATCGGCAGCTGTGCCTGCCGATCAGCATTTCTGCTATGCTTACGTCCCTATCGAATACTACTCGTAGTCACAGTTCCCCTTGCACGCTCAACGGCCAACTGATATAGATATCAAACTTCATTCTTGACACTTTTGCTTGTCTTATCGAAATAACATTCAACCACATCAAAGGAGCCAAACAAATGTCTGATGAAATCAAATATCAGGATGGAACCCTCGCCCTGCATGCCGGTCAGGTCCCCGACCCGACGACCAATTCGCGTGCGGTGCCGATCTACCAGACCAGTTCCTACACCTTCAACTCGGCCGAACATGCCGCGAATCTCTTTTCACTGAGGGAGATGGGTAATATTTATACCCGGATAATGAACCCAACTACCGACGTGCTGGAGAAACGACTGGCCGAGCTTGATGGCGGAGTCGGTGCACTGGCAGTCGCCTCGGGTTCTTCGGCGATCACCCTGGCGATTCTCAATATTGCCAAGAGCGGTGACAATATCATCGCCAGCAACTATCTCTATGGCGGCACCTACAACCTGTTCCATCATACCTTCAAGCGGATGGGGATCAGGGTCAAGTTCGTCGACACCTCCGATCCGGCCAATGTCGCTGCGTCAATCGACGATAAAACCAAGGCCGTCTTTAGCGAAACCATCGGCAACCCCAAAAACAACGTCGACGATTTTGAGGCGCTGGCCAAGGTTGCTCACGATAATGGCCTGCCCTTCATCGTCGACAACACGGTCACCACCCCACTGCTCTTCAAACCGTTCGAGCATGGCGCCGACATCGTCTGTTACTCGCTGACCAAATTCATCGGCGGGCACGGCACCAGCATCGGCGGAGCAGTGGTCGACAGCGGCAACTTCGATTGGTCGAGCGGCCGTTTTGAGGAATTTACCACTCCCGATCCCAGCTATCACGGGCTGGTTTATCACGAGGCCCTGGGAGAGCTGGCGTATATCCTCAAGATGCGCGTCACCCTGCTACGCGATCTGGGCCCCTGCCTCTCGCCGACCAACGCTTTCTACTTTCTGCAAGGGCTCGAAACCCTGCATGTGCGGATGCCGCGTCACTGCGAGAACGCACTCAAGGTGGCAAGGTTCCTCGAAAGCCATCCGCAGGTCTCCTGGGTCAACTACCCGGGGCTGGAGAGCCACCAGGATTACCAGAATGCCCAGCGCTATCTGCCAAAGGGTCAGGGAGCGATCATCGGCTTCGGCATCAAGGGCGGAGCTGATGCGGGTCCCAAATTCATCGACAGCGTCAAACTTGCGAGCCACCTGGCTAACATCGGTGATGCCAAGACCCTGGTGATTCATCCGGCTTCGACGACTCACCAGCAACTTAGCGCCGAAGAACAA
>JAUXIR010000341.1 GCA_030620915.1 Geopsychrobacter sp.
CGTTTGGCCGGAGGCTGTGAATAGGCATTATGAATTGGCTTGATCGACAAAATATTATCGTCATCGTCTCGGGTCTGAGCCTGGGAATTCTCGGTGTCCTGCTGGTGCTCTGGGGCAACCCGCAGAATTCAGGCATCTGCGTCTCCTGTTTTCTTGAGAATTCTGCCGGCGCCCTTGGTCTGCACGATAATCCACGCATGCAGTATCTGCGTCCCGAGTTGATCGGTTTTGTGTTGGGTGCTGTGGTAGCAGCCTCTATTGGTCGTGAGTTCAAATCGCGTGGCGGCAGTGCGCCATTACCGCGGCTGTTCGCAGGCATATTCCTGATCGTCGGTTGTGCGGTCTTTATCGGCTGCCCGATCAAGATGTTCTTTCGCTTCATGGCCGGCGACCTGACCACCCTGAGCGGCATTGCCGGTCTGGTGGTCGGCGTCTGGTTCGGCCTCAAGGGACTGGCGGCCGGGGTCCACATCGGCGGCAGCAAACGGCAACCCGATGGCGCCGGAATCTGGGTGCCGCTCGGGTTTTTGCTGCTGCTGGCCTTTATCCTTTGGCAACCCGGGTTTCTGCTCCAATCAACCCGTGGCAGCGCCGCTCAGGCCGCTCCGGTGTTGATCGCACTGGCCGTCGGCCTGTTCCTCGGGGTTCTGGCCCAGCGCAGCCGTTTTTGCGTCACCGGCTCAATTCGTGACAGCCTGTTGATGGGGTACCGCGCGCCGCTCTTGTGGGGCTTGCTGGCATTCTTAGCCAGTGGTTTCATCACCAGTCTGGTGACCGGTCAGTTTCATCTCGGTTTCTACGGCCAGCCGGGTGCGCATCTCGATCTGCTCTGGGGCTTTCTCGGCATGCTGCTGGTCGGTCTAATTTCGGTCCTGATCGGCGGCTGTCCCTTTCGCCAGTTGATCAAGTCGGGGGAGGGCGATGCCGATGCCGGTCTGGTCGTGGTCGGTATGTTTATCGGCGCCGGGCTGGTTCAATCCTGGCAGATTGCCGGTACCACAGCGGGGGTCGGTCTCTACGGTAAGGTCGCGGTCATGGTCGGCCTGATCTTCGTGCTGGGGAATATGCTTTTGTATCGCGAGCGGATAGGCTAGTGGCCCGCTGAATCTGTTGAAAGGATCCTTTGTGAAGAGACTGCAACGCAATCCCGATATTGTCTGGCGGGTCGAAAAACGTCGGCAGCAAGCGGTCATCGATCGCCTTGAAGCCGGAGAAGAGATTGGGGATGAAGGAACGGTTATCCTGTTGCTCTCCGGCATGATGCACCAGCTGAATCTGCTCGGCGGCATGATCTGGACACTGTGTGATGGTCGTCGCGGGATTGAGCAACTGGTCGGAGAACTGCAGGCCGAGTTTGATGTCGATGCCAAGACACTGCAGGCCGATGTCCAGGAATTTATTGACGATCTTCTAGAAAGGGGCTGGCTCGGCTATGACCAATCCACTGACTGAACAATTTTCCGCACCACTGACCTTTAACTGGACCCTCTCCTATCGCTGCAATTTCACCTGCAGTCATTGTTACAGCCGTGAAGAACAGTGCGACGAGCTCGGCACCGCCGAGCAGAAGCAGATTATTGACCGTCTGGCTCAGCATCAGATCCCCTTTATCAACTTTGGCGGCGGTGAGCCGTTGCTGCGTCAGGATATCTTCGAGATCACTGAGTATGCGCGGCAGCAGGGCCTGAACGTTTCGATGAACAGCAATGGCTGGTTACTCGACACAACGGCCGCCGGAAAGATCAAGGCCGCCGGCTTTCGCAGCGTCGGCATCAGTATCGACAGTGCCGAGGCCGCCTTGCATGATGATTTTCGCAATCAGCCCGGTTCTTTCGCTAAGGCGGTCGCCGCACTCGACGCCCTGGCCGAAGCGGGCGTGCGCAGCACCATGAGCTCAGTCATGTCGCGAATTAACTATCAAAGTTTTCATGACCTGCTCGATCTTGCCCGTGAGCACCGGGTGTCTCAGGTCTACCTGCACAATTTTAAATGCAGTGGGCTTGGTTTTAAGAACCGTGAGGACCTGGATCTGAGTCCGCAGGAGTGGAAGGAATTCTATCTTGTCGCCCTGAAGGTCAAAGAAGAGACCAAGGATCTGCTGATCTCTTTCGATGATCCGGTGATCGCCTCATTGCCCGGCTATGAAGAGAATCCGCTGGTTAAGGGGAGCAGTTGCGGCAAGCTGTCACTCAATCTGCGACCCAATGGAGATATCACCCCCTGTGGGTTTATTCCGTTGGTGGTTGGTAATATTCTGCACGATGATTTTGAGGAGATATGGTACAATTCCCCGGTGTTGAATAAAATGCGTAACAAGGAGGCCAAGGGCAAGTGTCAGGGCTGTGGTGCCTACGAGGATTGCCTCGGTGGCTGCACCGCACGTGCCTTTGCGACCACCGGTGATTTGAGTGAGCCTGATCCCCACTGCTGGAAATAACCGGTATTTATCTCCGCTCAGTTGGAGTTCGCACTCGGCGGAAAAACCCTGACCAATGGAGGTTGGCCATGAAGAAGTATATGAAGCCCCGGGTTGTTGGCTCGTCCAACGTCCATCCCTGCTGATGGTGAAAAAGGGGGGCAGTTCGCTGCTCCCCTTTCTCATGCTTGTCTCTGAAACGATAGCCGGATTATGTCACTCGATAATTTAGATGCACCCTTGCGTATCACCTGGGATATCTGCCCCGCTGGCCAAATGACACTCAGCGACTGCGAGCTGTTGCAGGTTGCCGCGCGTCTGCTTGATGCTGGAATCTTCTATCTGTTGCTTGACGAACGGCCGCTGCTCCATCAAG
>JAUXIR010000351.1 GCA_030620915.1 Geopsychrobacter sp.
CGCCGCCCGGTGGCGAAAGCCTGCAGCAGATGGCGGATCGCGTTCGGCTGGTGTTGGCCGAACTGCGTAAGAAGCATCAAGGGGAAGAGATTGCCCTGGTGGCCCACGGCGGGGTCAACCGAGTCATCCTGTTGGACGCCATCGGTGCGCCGCTCAGCCAGATGTTTCATATTGAACAGAGTTACGGGTGCAGGAATATTATTGATTACTGGGACGATGGTAATGTCACTGTTCAGTTGCTGAATGGGTGATCGGGGTAAAGGTGAAAGGCCAAAGGTTGAAGGCGCAAGGAATAATCTCGGAATGAAAGATGCTGTGAACAACCTCACGCCTCTGGTCATCGCCGCCCCTGCGAGCGGTAGCGGCAAGCCAACCCTGACCCTGGGGCTGCTGGCGGCGCTGAAGCGGCGTGGCCTGCAGGTCGCCCCCTTCAAGGTCGGTCCCGACTTCATCGATCCCGGTCATCATGCCGCCGCCTGTGGACGGATCAGTCGCAATCTGGATGGCTGGATGTGCGGCGAACAGACTGTGCGCGAGAATTTTTCACGCGGCTGCGATGGGGCCGATATCGCCCTGATCGAAGGGGTGATGGGGCTGTTTGATGGCGCCTCAGGCGATGCCGATGAGGGTTCGACGGCTGAAATTGCCCGCTGGCTGAACGGTCGGATTCTGCTGGTGGTTGATGCCCGCTCGCAGGCCCGCAGCGCCGCTGCGCTGGTCAAGGGATTCGTCGAATTCGATCCGCGTCTGCAGTTTGCCGGGGTGATCTTCAACCGGGTCGGCTCAAGGCGCCATCGCGAGCTGCTGGAACAGGCGCTTGGTTCCACCCCGGGCCTGCCACCGCTGCTCGGATGTCTGCCGCGTGAGGCGCAGCTCGATCTGCCGCAACGTCATCTGGGCCTGGTCACTGTCGAGGATGCGCCGGTTGATTACTCGGCACACGCCGACCTGATTGAGCAGCATCTCGATCTTGATGCCTTACTGAGCGGATTGCAGGATTCGACCGCCCCTCACCCCCAGCCCCTCTCCCCCGGGGAGAGGCTGGCCGTAGGCCCGGTGAGGGGGCTCTCCCTGGTCGGGCAACCCGAGAGGGGGCCGACCCCGAAAGTCAGAATTGCTGTGGCGCGTGATGCCGCCTTCTGCTTCTGTTATCCGGAGAACCTGGAGCGGCTTGAGGCCGCCGGGGCCGAACTGGTCTTCTTTTCGCCCTTAAGTGAAGCCGTCCCGGCAAAGATCGATGGGCTTTACCTGCCGGGAGGTTATCCGGAGCTCTATCTCGAGCGGTTGGCAGCCAATGTCGATCTGATCGAGGGATTGCGTACCCTGGCCGAGTCCGGCCTGCCGATCTATGCCGAGTGCGGTGGGCTGCTGCTGCTCTGTCAAGGGCTGAACGGCCGGGCACTCTGTGGCATCTTCCCGGCCCAGGCCGAGCTGCTGAAAAAGCGCAAGGCCCTCGGCTATCGCGAAGTGACCTTTAGCGCCGCTACGCCGCTTGGTCCAAGGGGTACCGTTGCGCGCGGGCACGAGTTTCACTACTCGGAACTCGAAATGCCCGAGGCGGTCGAACGTAGCTATCGCCTCAGTCGCAAGGGGGGGGTAGACTTAGGGACCGAAGGGTTCAGCTACAAGAATGTGCTTGCCAGTTACGTGCATCTGCATTTCGGCAGTAATCCGCAGTTGGCGGAAAATTTTGTGAGTTTTTGTGTAGGGCAAAGAGAAGCTCACCACTAGAAGGCACAGGGGAAAACTGAAAATCTTATTTGCCACCAAGACACCAAGCGCACCAAGAAGGGCAAAGGCGTTTTTAACGCAGAGTTGGAGAGACAAGCTGAGATCGCAGAGGCGGAGAGAAAGGCCAAGCCTATTTTGCTTTTCTCAGCGACCTCTCCCGCTCTGCGACTCTCCATTACCATGCTTTTTGGGGTGTTCTTGGTGTCTTGGTGGCTAACTAAAAGATTTTCTCTGTGCCTCTGTGGTGAATAGAATTAACGTATTACAGGAGGAAGAAAACCGTGGCAACTCAGATTGAATCCGCCCGTCAGGGTATTATCACCGCGCAGATGACGGCGGTAGCGAAGAATGAAGGTCTCACCGAAGAGTTCGTACGGCAGATGGTCGCCGAGGGGAAGGTCGTTATCCCCAATAATATTATTCGCAACCCTCTCTCTGCGGGGATCGGCAAGGGGATGCGCACCAAGGTCAACGCCTCCATCGGCACCAGCAGCGACATCGTCGATTACGATGCCGAAATCCGCAAGGCTTTAGCCGCTCAGGCGGCCGGCGCAGATACCCTGATGGAGCTCTCGGTGGGTGGAGACCTCGACCGGGTACGGCGCGAGGTGATCGAAGCGGTCGATCTGCCGGTCGGCAACGTACCACTCTATCAGGCGTTTTGCGAGGCGGCGCGCAAGTACGGCGATCCGAACAAGCTGGATGAAGAGATGCTCTTCGATGTCATCGAACAGCAGTGCGCCGACGGCATGGCCTTTATGGCGATCCACTGTGGCATCAATCTCTACACCATCGAACGTCTGCGCAAGCAGGGCTATCGTTACGGCGGGCTGGTCAGCAAGGGCGGGGTATCAATGGTGGCCTGGATGATGAAAAACGGCCGTGAAAACCCGCTTTACGAAAAGTTTGACCGGGTGTGTGACATCCTCAAGAAATACGATGTGGTTCTTTCCTTGGGCAACGGCCTGCGTGCCGGTGCGATTCACGATTCCAACGACCG
>JAUXIR010000010.1 GCA_030620915.1 Geopsychrobacter sp.
CTCGCCAGCCGCAAGAACCTGACCGAAAGCCACTACCGCGAGCTCAATCCGGTCGATATTTCAACCATCCCCCTCGATGACGCCCTGCTCCTTGGCGACCCATTGGCCAAAACCAAGGTGATCGTCTTTACCGATCCCCATTGCCCATACTGCAGCAAACTGCATCAGGAGCTTAAAAAAGCCCTCGAGACCCGACCCGATATCGCCTGGCTGATCAAACTGATGCCGATCAAGAAAGACTCGCGTGAAGCGGTGGAAACAATCCTCTGCGAAAAATCCCTTGAGCTACTCGACGCCGCCTTTGCCGGCCAACAACTCGCGCCCTCAACCTGCAAGAACGAATCGATCGATCTGACCCTGCAGATCGCAGCCGGACTGGGCATTCGCAGCACCCCGACCCTGATTATGCCGAATGGCCAAATCGTCCCCGGCTACAAACAACTCGACCACCTGCTGAAGGTGGTCGATGAGAATACCCCAGCGAAAGACAAGGCAAGCAAAGAATAGGGTCAAGGCAAGGAGTTTCCTTACTCTTTCGCCAGCTTATATTGTTGTTTTAAATGGGCTGAAAAACCGGAGGGAGCATCTGGTCCATAGACCAGATGCTCCCTTTAACGAGGTAGGTCTTTAACCCGGGAAAACCATCTCCAGCAGACCGCTCCGGCTGCTGATGTCTAACGGCATATCACCACAGTCATCACCATCGATCTGCACCGGGGCAGCCATTCCTGAAATTTTGAACGCGGATGATTCGATGCGGCGGACATCGCCAAACAGACGGCCGCGCAACAGAATCCGCAGCCAGAAGACCAAGACCGCCAGCCTGCCGGGCCTGTCGATCAGACAGGCGGTCAAGCCTGGGCGATCAAGCCCTGCGGCTGGCGCCAACGGAAAACGACCGCCGTACAGGCGTATATTGCTGACAATCGCATGCCAGGCCTGCAACCTATCCCCCTCTGCGGTTTGCAACTGTAACGCAACGGGTCGATAAGCAACCAGAGCCCGCAATCCGGCGACCAGGTAGGCCAATCTCCCGGTGTGCCTTTTCAAACGAGAGCTAACGGAGCGCACCGCCGCCGCATCGTGGCCAACCCCGGCCATCATCAGAAAGAAACCACCCTCAACCTCAGCCAGAGTTACCGGTTTTGTCTCGCCAGACAGAGCAACACGACAGGCCCCTTCCAGGGTCGAAGGGAGTCCCATTTCAAGGGCCATGACGTTAGCGGTTCCAAGGGGCAGAAATGCCAGCGCCAGGCCTCGACCGGCCAAGCCGTTAGCGACCTCATTGAGCGTGCCATCACCCCCGGCAGCAATGATCAGATCGTAATCCGCCGGGTTGAGCCTTGCGGCCTCAACGCTGGCATCACCCCGCTTGCCGGTAAAGTACCGATCGACCTGCGCGCCGGCCTCTTCGAGAAAACGGATGGCCCTTCCAATTCGCGGTCGCGAGTCCCCGCCCGAGATTGGATTCGCTATCAATTTGATTCGTTTGCGCATCATAAGTACCAAAGCAGACAGGGCACCCCCTGGTCAAGAGGTGCCCTGTCATTCGGCTAATTTTAATTGTTGATTTTAGTAACGGGCATCGGCAAATTCAACCCAACCACCGGCAGCAACCAGCGCCTTGTCGAAGGGACTGACCTCAAAGTCAAAATCGAGGGTCTTGCCGTTTGCCGTAGCGGTAATCTTTTGCGCCTCAACATCGACAGCGATATTGATCACACCTTCACCATCCAGGGCAATGATCTGGTCGATATCGTCCTTCGGCAGTTCAATTGCCAACATTCCGCAATTAAACATGTTCTGACGAAAAATCCGTGCATAGCTTTCAGCAATCACCGTATGCACCCCGTTGACCTCGAACACCCAGGGCGCATGCTCGCGTGAAGAGCCGCAGCCAAAATTGGCGCGGGTCACCACTACGCTCGCATTTTTGAGTTTGTCACCCCTGGGATCAAAACCATCCAGCTTGAGATCTTCGAGGATATAAGGGGTCAGCGCCTCCTTAGTGACCTCAGTCAGGTACTTGGCCGGGATAATCTCATCGGTATTGATATCGGCACGGTCGAGAACGATCGCCGAGCCGCCAAAACTTTTCTTGCTGCTCATATTTCCAGTCTCCTTCTCGACCTACAGGGTCCGTGCGTCGGTGATCACACCGGTAATAGCGCATGCCGCAGCGGTAGCCGGGCTCATCAGGTGAACCATCCCACCCTTGCCCATACGGCCGTTAAAGTTGCGGTTACTTGTCGAAGCGCAGACTTCACCTTCTGCCAGAACCCCGCTGCTCATGCCCAGACAGGCGCCACAGGTTGGATTGGTCACACAGAAGCCGGCATCCATAAAGATCTGGATGATCCCTTCTGCCATGGCATCACTGAAAATTTTG
The DNA here is from genome assembly GCA_030620915.1 of Geopsychrobacter sp. Classification (GTDB taxonomy): domain Bacteria; phylum Desulfobacterota; class Desulfuromonadia; order Desulfuromonadales; family Geopsychrobacteraceae; genus Geopsychrobacter. The sequence continues at coordinate 2,390 of JAUXIR010000010.1, forward strand.
GGCGTTGCCGGTGAAACAATGCCACGCACCCTGTCAGCAACCTTCTTGCCTTTGAGCACAGCCGCCGCTTCACGAAGATCTTCGATTCGACCGTTGGTGCAGGTGCCGATATAGACCTGATCGATGCGCGTGCCGACCAACTCGGCGACCGGCTTAACGCAATCAGGCTTGAAATCAAAGGTGACCTGCGGCGCAAGGTTCGAGACATCAAAGTCGAGCACCTTATCGTAGCTGGCGTCCGCATCCGAAACCCACTTGCCATAGTCGGCAAGTGCGGCCTCTTTGCTGCCGAATTCGGCTTCGATAAAGGGCCAGAGATAATCGACGGTGGTCATATCAGGCATACAGACGCCACAGGTCCCACCGGCTTCGATCGCCATATTACACAGAGTCATCCGCGCCTCCATGCTCATTGCATCGACCACCGGCCCACGGAACTCGAGGATTCGATCAGTCGCCCCGTTCACCCCGAGATGCCCAATCACATGCAGGATAACATCCTTGGCGACAACACCCTGAGGCAGGCTGCCATTGATATTGATGCGGATCGTGGCAGGCTCACGAAAGGCACAGACCCCCTTTAAAATGCCGACTTCGAGATCGGTGGTTCCGACTCCGGCGGCAAAGGCCCCGAATGCACCGTGGGTACAGGTATGACTGTCACCCATAATCACGGTGAAACCAGGCCGGATATAGCCCTTTTCGGGAAAGAGTGCATGGCAGACCCCGTTATGGCCGACATCGAAGAAATCGGGGAGCTCATGACGCCGCGCCCAATCACGCAAAATCTTGGCCTGAGTCGCGGTCTTGCTATCCTTCGAAGGGGTGACATGATCGATAACGGCCTTGATCTTGTCACGGTCGAAGACCCGGTCCTTGCCACGCCAAACCAGATCGGCAATCGCTACCGGAGTGGTAATCTCGTGACAAAGCACTCGGTCAAGGCTGAGCACGCGAGTCCCTGCGAAAGGCTCATCCCGCAGGTGCGCAGCAAAAATCTTTTCAGCAATGGTCTTACCCATAAAAACTCCTTAGTTGTCCTGGATTCCTGCTTATACAGGTGATTTTTTATTGATGATCGCCTTGCTGGCGATCTTGTTCAACGCATGGATATAGGCCTTGGCACTGGCGACGATGATATCGGGATGAGCGCCGGCACCGAGAATCTCACGCCCCTCATCGGCCAGACGCACGGTGCACTCGCCCTGGGCATCGGTACCACCGGTGATCGCACCCACCGAAAAGTTGAGCAGTTTGGCCTGGCTCTTGGTCAGCTTCTTGATCGCCTTAAAGGTCGCATCGACCGGTCCGTCGCCAATAATGGCCGTCTTCTTGACCTTGCCGGCAACCTCCATTTCGACCGTTGCGGTCGGCGCGGAGAAGGAACCGCTGCTGACATTCATCTGCAACAATTTGAAGGTTTCAGGCACACGCAACACCTCATCGGCGACGATAGCATCAAGATCTTCGTCGAAGATCTCTTTCTTGCTGTCGGCCAGCGACTTGAAACGCACGAAGGCCTTTTCGTTCTCTTCACGGGTCAGATCGTAGCCGAGAACCTTAAGGCGATCGATGAAAGCGTGACGACCACTATGTTTACCGAGGACCAGCTTGCTCTGATTGAGACCGACCGATTCCGGGGTCATGATCTCGTAGGTCGAAGCATCCATCATCATGCCGTGCTGATGGATCCCCGCTTCATGGGCAAAGGCATTGGCGCCAACCACCGCCTTGTTCTGCTGCACCTGGATCCCGGTGATGGTCGAAAGCAGCTTGCTCGAAGGAGTGATCTGTTCGGTTGTGACATTGGTGGTGTAGTGCAGAATATCATGCCGGGTGCGCAGGGCCATGACGATCTCTTCGAGACTGCAGTTGCCGGCTCGCTCGCCGATACCGTTGACCGTACATTCGACCTGACGTGCTCCTGCCTGGACTGCGGCCAGTGAATTGGCGACCGCCAGGCCGAGATCATTATGACAGTGAACCGAAATAATGGCCTTATCGATATTGCTGACGTTCTGCTTGAGGTAGCTGATGATATCAAAATACTCCGACGGAATCGTGTAACCGACGGTGTCAGGAATATTGACTGTGGTTGCGCCGGAGGCGATGACCGCCTCGATGACCTGGGCCAGGAACGGCAGAGACGTGCGTACGGCATCCTCGGCGGAAAACTCGACATTCGGCGTGTAACTGGCCGCCAACTCTACGGCCTTGACCGCAGTATCCAGCACCTGCTGTTCACTCATTTTGAGCTTGTATTTCATATGGATATCGCTGGTTGCGATAAAGGTATGAATCCGGCCACGCTCTCCGGCGTATTTCAGCGCCTCCCAGGCGCGATTGATATCGAGTTCACCGGCACGCGACAAACCGGCAATCTGTGGTCCCTTGATGGTTTGAGCAATCTTCTTAACCGCCTCGAAGTCACCATCGGAAGCAATCGGAAAACCCGCCTCGATAACATCGACATTGAGACGCTCGAGTTGATGGGCAATCCGCATTTTTTCTTCAATATTCATACTGGCGCCAGGCGACTGCTCACCATCACGCAGGGTGGTATCAAAAATAATAATCTTCTCTTGGTTGGCCATATCATTCACCTTTAGTCGGTTAAATGTTTTGTTGCTTTTGCCGAGATATCGGCGGTTTCAAGCTGCTGCGCTAAAGAGCGTCTTGGCTCTAGATCACCTAGGTCAGATTCCATGAAACCACCTCCTTCCAGTATGACGTGCCGGCAACAAAAAAAGCTCTCGCCCCTTGCAGGGGCGAGAGCTTGAAGCTTCGCGGTACCACCCTGTTTCAGCCTGCAAAGAAAAACTCTGAGCAGACCCTTGATTGGCCATTTACGCTGGCTCACGGCAGACGCTAGACCTTATAAAGGCTTCACGCTTGCGGCTCCAAGGCGAGTTCAACCCTCTTCCGTACCGACTTTCAGCAACCGCCGGCTCTCTTGAACGAAAGGTGGAGTCTACTACTCCTCTTCAACGCCGTTCTAAAATGTGATTTATTATTCAACAGTAAAGACTTCAGCCTGTCAAGTTTTGTAGAATCAAAACCACTTGGGGCCGACACCAAGCAGCAACAAACAATCCCCATGCCACACAAAGGGCCTTAACCCAAAAATCCCGTTAGGGCCTTTAGGCCCTAACGGGATTTTTTAAATGACAGAACCAGATTTCAGAGCTTCAGATCCTCGTCTCCGACCGGGTCCATACTGTCAATGGCCTTATCTTTGCGCTTGCGCTTCAAGGTCCAGAGCGGACCGGAAATCATATAGATACAACCGATAGTGAAGAGCATGATAACCGGTTTGGCGACGATGACGATCAACAGCACGACCCCAAGCACCAGAAAGAAAAAAGGCTGGCGCTTAAATAGCTCTGGGTCCTTGAAGCTGTAGTAACTGATGTTGCTGACCATTAAAAAGGCCAGCACATAAAGCAGCAGCATGATCGACACCTGGCGCACGGTACCGGAGCCACCCAGTTCATAGAAGAGCAGCACGCAGGTGGCGACAATACCCGCGGCCGCAGGAATCGGCAGGCCGACGAAGCGTTTCGACTCCACGGTATTGACCTGGATGTTGAAGCGCGCCAGGCGCAGGGCACCGCAGATGACAAAAAGAAAGGCCGCCAACCAACCCAGCTTACCGAATCCACGCAGCGCCCAGGTGTACATCAACACGCCTGGAGCCACACCGAAAGCGACCAGATCGGCCAGGGAATCGAGCTCAACCCCGAACTTACTCGTGGTACCGGTCAGGCGCGCAACCTTGCCATCGAGACCATCCAGAATGCCCGAGACCAGGATAAACCAGGCGGCGCGTTCAAAATTGCCATCGGCCGACAGGATAATGACATAAAAGCCTGCAAACAGACTCCCGGCCGTAATCAGGTTAGGTAGCAGATAGACGCCGCGATGGGGCGTTTCTTTTTTTTCGGTGGGCTTCACATCAGTTGTCATGCAATCTCCCGAGGATCGATTCCCCAGCGATAGTCTTGTCACCTAGCGCAACCTCGACTTCACAGCTTAACGGCAGATAGACATCAACCCTGGAACCGAAACGGATCAGACCATAGCGTTGCCCGACCTTGAGCAGGTCGCCAACGACCGGATAGGTAACAATCCGCCGTGCGATCAATCCGGCAATCTGGACAAACAGGATCTTTCGACCCTTAGCATCTTCGAGCAGAATACCGCCTTGTTCATTGTGGTCACTGGCCTTGTCGAGGGAGGCGTTGAAAAATTCGCCGCGCCGGTAAAACATATCGACGACCTTACCGCTGAGCGGCACACGATTGACATGAACATTGAAGACCGACATGAAGATACTGATCTTCTGCACCGGCCCTTCAAAGTAACGCTCCTCTTCGACTTGACCGACAAAGATAACTTCGCCATCAGCCGGAGCCACGACCAGATCCTCACCTGGCGGCGTATTGCGATCAGGGTTCCGGAAGAAGTAAACCGTAAACAGAGTCAGCGCAAGCAGGACCACCGCCAGCACCCCCCAGCCGAGCAGAGCAAAGACCAGGGTGACAAAAGCGAAGAGTCCGATGAAGGGGTAGCCTTCTTGGGCAACAGGCTGATTGGCATTTCGCATGTGATTTAAACGCCTCTAAAAGGTAAGAAAGGGCAGTTTCAAACTGCCCTTTCAAGGATCAAAAAGATTGGATTTTATAACACAAACATCCAGGCATGGCAAACTGCAGCCAGCCAAGCCGCCGCAAACAGAAGCCCAGAGTCTCAGCCGGCAACTCCTTTGGAGCCGCGGCCGATCACGACCGGACCGGAGCGCACGACCTCCTTGATCCCCATCGGGGTCAAGAGTGCGAGAACCGCATCGATCTTGGCGGGCGCACCGGTTATTTCAACGGTGTATGATTTGGGGGTGACATCAACAACCTTGGCGCGAAAGATATCGACAATCCGCAGAACCTCGGCCCGCGAATCGGACTCGGCCGTCACCTTGACCAGCGCCAGTTCGCGCTCGACATATTCGTCATCGGTAAAATCGACCACCTTGATGGTAGAGATCAGCTTGTTGAGCTGCTTGGTGACCTGTTCCAGGATCCGATCATCACCCCGGGTGACGATGGTCATCCGCGAGGTATCGGGCTCCAGGGTCGGTGCGACCGAAAGGCTTTCGATATTGAAGCCGCGCCCCGAAAAGAGTCCCGCCACCCGTGCGAGCACACCGAACTCATTCTCCACCAGCACTGAAATTGTGTGTTTCATCTATCTCTCCGTTCTCTCAATAAAAAAGCAGACTGGCCGATCAGGAGGCCAGAACCATTTCATGTATCCCTTTTCCGGCAGGGACCATCGGCATCACATTCTCTTCGCGGCTGACCTTGAATTCCATCAGGACCGGACCATCGATTTCGAAGGCTTTCTTGATAACCGTCTCAACGTCATCGACCTTGTCGGTACTCAACCCGGTTGCGCCATAGGCCTCGGCCAGCTTAACAAAATCGATCGGCAGCTCCATGCAGGTCTGGCTATAGCGCTTATCGAAGAAAAGCTGCTGCCACTGACGTACCATACCAAGAAAGTTATTGTTGAGAATCGCGATCTTGACCGGCAGACGGTACTGAACCAGGGTCGCCAGCTCCTGTGAATTCATCTGGAAAGAGCCATCCCCCGAAATATCAATCACCTGACGGTTCGGAAATGCGACCTGGGCACCAAGCGCGGCCGGCAAGCCATAACCCATGGTTCCGAGGCCACCCGAAGTCAAAAAAGTTCGTGGCTGACGAAAGTTAAAAAACTGCGCCGTCCACATCTGGTGTTGACCGACCTCGGTCGTAATAATGGCATCTTCAGCAGAGAGTTCACTGATTTTTTCGATTACATATTGCGGCTTGATCACCGACTTCGAGGATTGGTAGCCCATCGGATGCTTGGCCTTCCAGCCAACGATCTCCTTACGCCAATCGGCAGTCTGCTCAACCTGCCTGGCAACATCCTGAGGTTGCTCCTTCAGCTGCCTCAGCAATGTCGTCAGCACACTCTTCAGATCACCGACCACCGGCAGATCGACCCGTACAATCTTATGGATTGAAGAGGGATCGATATCGAACTGGATGATTTTGGCTTTTTTGGCAAAGGCATCGATACGGCCGGTCACCCGGTCATCAAAGCGGGCTCCGATCGCCACCAACAGGTCACATTCAGTGACCGACATGTTGGCAAAATAGGTGCCGTGCATGCCGAGCATACCGAGAGCCAGCGGATGCTCGCCGGGAAAGGCTGCCATCGCCATCAGGGTGGTGGTCACCGGGATCTGAAGCAGTTCTGCCAACTCGAGTAGTTCCGGGCAGACATCTGCAAGGCTGGCCCCGCCGCCGACATAGAAAACCGGGCGCTTGGCCTTGAGCAGCATCTGCGCTGCCTTGCCAATCTGGCGTTCGTCACCATCAACTGTCGGCTTGTAGCCCCGCATCTTGACTGTATCGGGGTAGCTGAATTTCATCGAAGCGACCTGAATATCCTTCGGCAGATCGATCAACACCGGACCGGGACGGCCGGTGCGGGCAATGAAGAAAGCTTTCTTGATCATCAGCGGCAGGTCACGAAGGTCCTGAACCAAAAAGTTATGCTTGGTGCAGGGCCGCGTGATGCCACAGATATCGGCTTCCTGAAAAGCATCATTGCCGATCAACGCGGTCGGCACCTGACCGGTGATAATCACCATTGGAATCGAATCCATATAGGCGGTCGCAATACCGGTCACGGTGTTGGTTGCGCCAGGCCCACTGGTCGCAATCACCACCCCGACCTCGCCGGTCGTGCGGGCATAGCCATCGGCGGCGTGAACTGCGGCCTGTTCGTGGCGGGTCAGAATATGCTTGATCGGCGAATCATACAGATCATCGTAGATATTGATAACTGCACCACCTGGGTAGCCGAAAACAGTCTCGACCCCCTCAAGGCGCAGGCTCTCTAGCAGAATTTGCGAACCGGTCAGTTTCAACGAAGTCTCCTCACTTAAAAGTCCCTGTCCCGAAAGGCTACAGGGACTCTCTCTCAAACAGCAGACGAGCACAAGATATTGCCCGACAAAAAAAAAGAATATAATATGAATTGGTCAAGCGTGCAAACCGCCCGGTGTCAGCACGAGAAACAACCTTGGCACAATGGGTCGGCCGGAGCGACCCACCCGCCAAATACCAAAAACAGTCCTGCCCATACCCGCCCCCAATAGATACAGCAAAGGGTCTAAGCGCATGGCTTAAACCCTTTACAATCTTGAGATATTCCTGTTCCCCCGCAGTCTTAACAGGCAGCGCTTGCGACGAGCCGCTCCATTTCATCCTTGCCAGACAGCTTCATCTTTTTGACGTTCAAGATTTCAACCTCCTCCCGAGGGGAGAGGAAACCTTTTTTTTCAAATTCGGCCAAACGTTTTTCAAAAAGAGAGTGTTCTTCATAGAGCATGCGGAATCGGGAGTTGGTGTTTAGCAGGTCTTGCAAAATATTCTGATCAATTTCCATATTGCACCTCCGCGCATGGGTTTGAAGGTCTAAAAACGCTTCACTAAGAGAAAAACACAGACGTTATTGATTGTCAATAAATCATGCGATCCCGGTTCGCTGAAATCAGCCCCTCTTTGGCGGCTTCAATTCAGCATCTGACGGGCGGATATAGACCGGCGCCAGTTGCGCCGCGCCAAGCTGCATCCCCGGTTGAAACAGCAGTGCCGCAAGGGCAGCAGCAGCCGAGGCACGCGGTTGATGATGACAGGCCGCAGGAATCCCGGCTCGTTCTCCGAGTATTTCATCAATCAAAGGACGATAGAGCTCAACGGCATCTCCCACCAGGGCAACCTCCCCTGCGAGACGTCCTAAAGCCTTCTCTGGCGGCAGAACCAACTCTGGCCCTGCAGCAACAGGTATCCCGTCGATCCAGCGATAAAGTGCGGTATAAACCTCTTTTTTGCGCGCATCCAGCAGAGCACAGACCGGCAGTGTGCTGAGTGGTAGATTCATCGCCAGCAGCTGCAAGGATGAGATGCCAATCAACGGCAATTTTGCCGCATGGGCCAAACCCTTGGCCGTCGCCAGTCCGATGCGCAGACCGGTAAAAGATCCAGGCCCACGAACCACCGCGATTAAATCCAGCTCTTCCAAGGTTAGATTCCCAGCCTGCAGCACCTGCTCGACCTGATCAAGCAAACGCTCACTATGAACCGCCTTGATATTGAGCAGGGTTTCTGCGACCAGCTGTTGGCCGACAAGCAGCGCAACGCTGCCGGTAGCTGTCGCCGTATCCAGTGCCAGAATTTTCATCGCAATCAACTCGACCAGAAGAGTCTGGCAAGATCGTTATAGAACGCAAGAACCATCAGCATGAGCAACAGTGCCAGACCAATCTGCTGCAAAATTTCCCGCGCACGAGTCGACAGCGGCTTGCGAAATACCAATTCCAGAACATAAAAAAGAATATGCCCGCCATCGAGAATCGGAATCGGTAACAGATTGAGAATCCCGAGTTGAATGGAGATAAAGGCCAACACCGACAACATCGCCGACAAATTGGCCTGGGCGGCCTGCCCGGCAACCTGGACAACCGTGATCGGACCGCCGATATTCTTGGCCGACACATGCCCGGTAAAGAGCTTCTGGATAAAGACCAGCGTCAGCTCGATCAGTTCAATGGTACGCTCAGCCCCCTCACGAAACGCCGCCAGCGGTCCGAATTTCTTGCTGACGGTTTGCTGTTCCGGACCAATGCCGATGAGCCAGGCGCCGCTCTCGTGAAGCTTGGGCTGTAGGGGCAGGGTCAATTCAGCAGTATCACGTTTCAGCAGCAGATCGACCGACTGTCCTTCGGCCTGCTGGATCAAATGCTTGAGATCGTACCAGGACGTGATCGGCACTCCAGAAATCTGCAGAATCTGATCACCTTTTTGCAATCCGGCCGCGGCAGCAGGCATATCGGGCATCAGACTCCCGACGATTGCCGGTTGCACCGGCAGCAGACCGATCGCCTGCAGGCCCTCCAGACTGCCATTATCAGCAGGCAGAACGATCTCTGCAGAACCACCCTGCCGCTGCACGCCAAATCGGAGTTCATCTCCGGCGTAGCTGACAAGAGCCTTACTGGCATCTTTCCAATCGGCCAAGGGCTCACCATTGAGGCTCTGCAGGCAGTCCCCCGCAGAAAAACCTGCAGCGGCCGCTTCGGAGCCAGGCGTCACATAACCGATACAGGCAGGCTGATCGAGATAGGCCGGGAGTTGCACCCCGACCATATAAGAGATCGGCAGGATCAAAAAAGGGAGCATCAGGTTCATCAGCGGACCGGCCACAACAATTGCCAGCCGCCGCGCGACCGATTTGTCGGCAAAAGAGCGCTCGCGCTCCGCGGCCGTCAGTTCGGCATCTTCCCCCTGTTCGCCCCCCCCCTCACCCAGCATCTGGACATAACCACCCAGTGGGATCGCACAGACAAGGTATTCCGTCTCTCCCCAGGTCTTGGAGAGAAGCTTGGGTCCGAAACCGAGGGAAAACTTGAGGATTTTAACCCCGGCAAGACGGGCAACACAGTAATGTCCAAGCTCGTGGACAAAGACCAGAATCCCGAGCATGACTATTCCGGCAATAATGGTCATCAACTCACTCCTTCTGCTATCAATCGTGCGGCCTGTTGACGGCCCCAGCTATCGGCCTCAAGGACCTGATCGAGTTCAGTAATTGCTATCGACTCATGGATCTTCAACACCTGAGTAATAATTTCAGGGATTTGTAGAAATCTGATCTTTTCTTGCAAGAAAGCCGCAACGGCAATCTCATTGGCCGCGTTCATCACAGCCGGACAGGTTCCGCCCCGTTCAAGCGCCTGATAGGCAAGCCCCAAACAGGCGAAACGCCCGAGGTCAGGCTCTGAGAAACTCAGATCGCTGCAGCGACACAAATCGAGGGAATTTTGTTTCAATGGCAGACGCTCAGGCCATGAGAGCGCATAGGCAATCGGTGTCTTCATGTCGGGAATACCAAGCTGGGCAATCACCGCACCATCGCAGTATTCGACCAGAGAGTGCACAATGCTCTGGGGATGGATATGGACCGCTATTTGCTCAGCAGGCAGATTGAACAGCCAACGCGCTTCGATCACCTCGAGTCCCTTATTCATCATGGTTGCAGAATCGATAGTGATCTTCTGGCCCATCTCCCAGTTGGGATGGGCCAAGGCGTCCGCAAGGTTCACTCGCTGCAAATCGTCAAGGCTGGCGTTCCGAAACGGACCTCCCGAAGCGGTAAGAATCAAACGACGCACGTCTTGGCCGCGCTGTCCAGCCAAGGATTGAAAAATCGCCGAATGCTCGCTATCGACCGGAATCAGCCGCACTCCCCGGCGTGCGACTTCGGCCATAAAGAGTTCACCGGCAGCGACCAGGATTTCTTTGTTGGCCAGCGCAATATCCTTACCCGCGCGAACCGCTGCCATGGTCGGGATCAATCCGGCAGCACCGACAATCGCTGAAACCACCATGTCGGCAGCGGGGTGGGTGGCGCAACAAATCAATCCATCGACACCGGCGAGAATCTCCGGGCCATCGGTACCGATCTCATCGCGCAGTAGCTGGGCGGCCACTTCATCAGCCACCGCAACGACTTCCGGCCGAAATTGCCTGATCTGCTTTTTAAGCAGGGGTGTATTCGATCCAGCGGTCAGGCTGATCACCCGGTAGCGCTCAGGAAAAGCGGCGACGATCTCAAGGGTGCTGACCCCGATAGAGCCGGTCGAACCAAGAATAGCTATCGTTTTTTGTTCTTTACTGGGCATCAGATATTTCTATTTTTGTCCGGACAATAAGTCAGGAGAGTAGACACGCCAGGTAATAGGCGAGAGGGAAGGCGAACAACAGGCTGTCGAGGCGATCCAATATACCACCGTGCCCGGGGAAGATTCCGCCAGAGTCCTTAA
>JAUXIR010000263.1 GCA_030620915.1 Geopsychrobacter sp.
GATATTGCCGTCAAGTTCAATAATGAATATGGTGAGATCTTCATCATCCCCGAGCCCGAAATCGATGACAATGTCGCCACAGTGCCTGGTCTGGACGGGCGTAAGATGAGTAAAAGCTACGGCAACACCATCGATCTATTTCAAGAAGATAAAGCACTACGCAAACAGGTGATGCGGATCGTGACCGATCCGACCCCGGTTGAAGAAGCGAAAAACCCTGAAAATTGCAACATTTTCAAGATTTACTCTCTGTTTCTCGACGCCGCCGGGCGCGAGGATCTGCGTCAGCGCTACCTCACCCCGGGGCTGCGCTACGGTGATGTCAAGCAGGAGCTGTTCGAAACGATTCGCGACTTCTTTGCCCCCTTCCGTGACAAACGCGAAGAGCTGCTTGCCAGCCCGGACAGCCTGCGTGAGACCCTGGCCGCTGGTGCTGAAAAAGCCCGTCGGGTTGCCTTCAAGACCATGCGCAAGGTGCGTAAAAAAGGCGGCCTGAGTTACTGATCAGACCTCCGTTGTCCGATCATCCCGGGTAAAAAAGATGAAGGCCATCCCCGGACGCCGGTTTCCCTCGCGCATGGCAAACTGGAGTGAATCGAAACGCCAGCCTTTTTGCGTCCACTGGTTCAAGATTGCCTCAAGGCTTTCATCCGTGACTTCACAGGCTTCAACCACTTTGTAGATCATCAAAAACTCCTTTAAGGCCTTAAAGAGAGAGAAATATGCCTGGATCGCACAGTTATCGCTTCAGCTTGCAACTCAGCAGCAATGAGATGGCTCGTTATTATCAGGGGACCGCGCGTGATATCAGCGTGCGGGCCGACAACGGTCAACAGTTGCGCTTTGCTGCCCGGCACCTGCGTCCCTTCCTCACCACCAGCGGCATTCAGGGCCATTTTCTATTGACGACCGATAAAAACAACCAATTCCACTCGATAACAAAACTCTCCTAGGGTTTTTATCTTTTAATTTCAAGTCCTTACAAACCAGACAAAAATAGTCAGAAAAAAGCTTGCCAAATAATAACCGGTTTGGTAGTCTTTTAGACAGGCAACAACAACATTCGGCGCACCCAGCATCCCTCCTGGCTGGTGCGCCTTTTTTTACTCTTTTTCAGATTCCCTATCAAATAATCCGGCGACGCAACATATCACCAGCACCAACCCACTCTGGCAATCGGTCGAGGCGAACCCTGGCATTCGGCTGAGCAACAGTCAACTCCAGGTCTTTGAGATCACGTAGCCCCGCAACGGAGATCACCGCTCTTCTCATCTGCGGGCCGATCAGTTCCAGTTTTTCACCGGGGAAAAAACGGTTACGCCCCTCTACGTAAAGACCATTGTCGTCACGACAAACCAGCCCGACAAAGTCATGACTGCGCAGATAGCCGGTATCATCAGCCTGAATTTTCGGATCATCATTGCCGAAAAGAAATCCGGTGTCATAGGGTCGATGACTGACGCTGTCCAACTCCTGCCGCCAGCGCGGGTCTAGCAGACGATCACCAGCGGCAAAACGGTCAAGCGCCTGCCGGTAGACGTCGGTAACAACCGCGACATAATAGATCCCCTTCATTCGCCCCTCGATTTTGAAACTGCTGACACCGGCATCGGCCAGAGCAGCGAGATGTTCAACCAGACAGAGGTCACGACTATTGAAAAGATAGGTGCCGCGCTCATCCTCCTCGACCGTCATCGGTTCACCGGGTCGCTTCTCCTCGACAAGGCTATAATTCCAACGACAGGGTTGAGCACAATCTCCCCGGTTGGCACTACGGCCGACAAGTGCCGTCGAGATCAGACAGCGCCCCGAATGCGCAACGCACATGGCACCATGGACAAAGGCTTCCAGTTCAAGGCCTGGCACCGATTGAAAGGCCGCCATGTTTTCCAACGTCAGTTCACGGGCCAGATTAATGCGACTGGCTCCGGCCTGCTGCCAGAATCCACCCGCTGCCGGGTTACAGGTGTTGGCCTGAGTCGACATGTGGAGAGCCCGCCCGGGGTCAACCCGGCGCACGGTCGCCAGAACTCCGGCGTCAGCGACGATATAGGCGTCCAGATCGAGGGGCTTTAACTCCTCAAGCAGACCCTCAAGGGCATCAAACTCTCCGGCGCGCAAACTGGCATTCAGGGTCAGGTAGACCCTGACCCCTGCCTCGGCAGTTAAACGGCGGGCTTCACGCAACTCAGCCATATTGAAGTTACCCGCCCGCGCCCGCAAACCAAAGTTTTCACCGGCCAGATAAACGGCATCCGCCCCGAAACGAACGGCCGTTTTCAATTTATCAAGATCACCTGCCGGAACCAGCAGTTCGAGTCGTTTATCCATTTTACGCATAAGACTAAAATCCTTTGTCCCCTGATTTGAGGGGCCTAGCCTAACACAGTCCCAAGCCGAAGGTGTACCGTCAAGAGCGCGAAAAACTTGACAACCTCTTAATAACCCTATAATTTTTACAAGATTAACAAGACCCTATGGATGGATATGAAGAGACTAAACAAAAACCTGTGTACTCCGATGATTTGGCTCCTGCTTGCCTCATTGACGCTGCTGACCGCAGGCTGTGCCGCGCCCCAGGCTCAAAGTGAGCTGCAACAACGTATCAATGAACTGCTTCAGGTTCAGCAGCAGCAGGCCCAACAACTGGCGCAGCTGCAACAGCAACTCGCCATGCTGGCGCCTCAACCTCTCGATTCGTCATTGATTCCAAACGAACCGACCGGCGATATGGAGCAACTGACTCAAGCGAGTGAACCGCTAACCCTTCCGCTTCCGGTCTCAGTTTCCGCGGCAGAAATCGCCGCAATATCTGAGGCGGCAGAACTCTACCTTGAAGCCTTTGCCGCGATTGCCACCGGACAAATGGCTGAAGCCGAAACCGGGTTTGTGGCATTTATTCAGCGTTTTCCCGACCACCAATATGCGGGTAACGCCAATTACTGGATGGCGGAGGCACTGCTGTCGCAGCAGAAATCACAACGCGCAGAAACAGTTCTACTTGAAATTATCGATAATTCGCAATATCTGAACAAGGCCCCGGCGGCCATGGCGCGACTGGTCAAGTACTACCGTGAGAGCGACGCACAAAACAACGCTGCCGCCATGCTGCAGATGCTGAACAACAATTATCCCGAAAGCCCTGAGCTAAAACGCCTCATGCGGAGCACAGAGTCCCGCTGACAAGGTGAATACTATTTTCTTGGCACACAGAGGAAACCATGAATAAACAGATCCGCGTCTGGCTATCGCTGCTGTTCCTGCTACTTGTTGGTCTGCCGTCACTGTCGGCCATTGCCGCCGAGACACGCACTTACACGATTAAACAGGGGGACACCCTGTGGGGGATTTCAGAGAGGTTCATCAAGGATCCCTACTACTGGCCGAGCCTTTGGTCCCACAATCCCGACATTACCAATCCGCATCTGATCTATCCCGGGCAGAATATCCGCCTCTACAATGGTCGGATCGAACTGATCCCGGAATACCCTGGCGCACAGCAGCCGGTCCCGGTCGTTGAAGAACCCGCCCCGGCCGTCGTTGAAGTCCCGGCGCCGATCGTTGAAGAACCCGTCGTTGCTCCGGAACCGGCAAAGACCGTTGAACTATTCAAGGTTGCCAGCAGTGGTGA
>JAUXIR010000208.1 GCA_030620915.1 Geopsychrobacter sp.
GCCGCCAGCGGTGGTGACGGCTTCATCAAGACCGATGAAAAAGCTCTCGGTAGCCTGGTCGATTCGGTCGATGACCGTACCTTACTGACCAAAAACGATCTGGTCTTTCTGAATATGGAGAATCTGGACCAGGTAGAGATTGGCGACACCTACAGCCTCTATGGTCGTGGCCCGCAAATTACTCACCCGCTGGAAAAAAAGAAGTTCGGCACCATGATGTATGAGCTGGGCTTTGTTCAGGTCACTGCGATCAATGGTCAAACCGTCGTCGGCAAGATCGGTGAGGTCTACCGTGAAGTTGAACGGGGGGCGGAATTGTTCGAATATATCGCCCCGGCACTGGAGATCGAACTCAAAAAAGCCAGCGGGGAGTTGGCAGGACATATCATCTCGGCGCAACAGGAAAAACTGTTGCAGGGGGATAATGACATTGTCTATGTCGACCTCGGCCTGAATAATGGTCTGCAGGTTGGGAATATTCTCTACGTTTCGCGCCCAAGGCAGGCCACCGAGCTTGCTGGCAAGGACAAAAAGTACCTCCAGCTCCCCGATGTTTTATTGGGAGCGGCGGTTGTCATCAAAGTGCGCAATCAGAGTGCGGCGGCCCTTATCTTCAAAAGCACGGCAGAAATACACCCCGGTGATCAGGTCATGGCTGCCACCGAATAAAAAAACGAGATTAAAGCAATAGAAAAAAAGGATAGGCCTGACCGCCTATCCTTTTTTTCTGTTGTTAAGACAATTCATTCAATTGGAGGGGAAGATGGACCAAGAGAAAACGAGTCTGTTTCGACTACACATGTCACCGGGGATTGGACGTACTGCCCTGTTTAAACTGAAAAAAACCTTCGGCAGCTTTACCACCGCGCTGACCGCCCCGCCCGAGGATCTGGTGCGGATGGCTCAACTTACCCCGCGACAGGCCAATTCAATTCTGGCCCGTGACGAACCGAGCTTGATTCAGGGGTTTGCGGCCCTGGATCAATATTCCGTCAGTCTGGTCTCGTTCTGGGATGACAATTATCCAGAATCTCTGCGCCATATCCACGACCCACCGTCACTCTTCTATCTACGCGGCCAGCTGCCCAAAGCCGATTGCTTTTCGATCGTCGGTTCACGCCGCGCCACAGCCAGCGGATTGCTTTTAACCAAAGAGATCTCCTCTGAATTGGCTAAACGCGGCATCTGCGTGGTCAGTTGCCTTGCGCGTGGCATAGATACCGCCGCGCACCAGGGAGCCCTGAACGCCGATGGTCAGACCATCGCAGTCCTCGGTTGTGGCATCGATCGCATTTATCCGCCTGAGAACAGCCGACTCTTTCAACAAATCCTTGAGAAAAATGCCATCATCTCAGAATTCCCACCGGGGGTTCAGCCACTGCCCGGCCACTTTCCCGGACGTAACCGAATCATCAGTGGACTCGCGCGTGGAGTTCTGATTGTTGAAGCAGCCGATGGTAGCGGTTCTCTGATTACCGGCGACTTCGCTCTGGAACAGGGCCGCGAACTTTTCGCCGTACCGGGCGCGGTAAAAAACTCAACCAGCTACGGCACCAACCGTCTGATTAAAGACGGCGCCCAAGTCGTCACCGAGGCAGAAGATATTCTGCAGGCGCTCTGGCCCAATCTGCCGACGGCCAGCGTCAAAAAGGCCGAAGACATATTTATCGCCGAACTCGATGGGAGGACACGCAAACTGTACCAGACACTCAACTTCGAACCGCAACATGGCGACGAACTCGGTCGCGCCTGCGGCTTGACTCCCATGGAGGTTTCCGCTATTTTACTCGACCTAGAGCTCCGTGGAGGAGTTCAAACGCTGCCTGGCGGGCGCTATATCCGCAGCCGATAGCTTCATTGAGAAACTTCGGAACTGCCGTTTATATCCCACCTAGAATTTAGAGTCGATCTGGAGGTCTACTTGCGCGAGCGAGTCCTGGCAATCGTCAATCTCATTGCCAAATATGTTCTGGGCGCTGATGGTGCGCCGATCAGTGAGCAAGAACTAGTTGCATCATTAATGTCTGAGGGCTTTGATGCCCAGGAGATCAATGATGCCTTCTCCTGGATGGAGACAACGGCTCTCGACCAAACACTGCGCCAGCAAGACGAAGTCAGCATCAGCACCTCATCTTCAACAATGCGCATGTTTACTGCCGAAGAATGCCGGCTCATCGATACCGAGGCACGAGGCTTTCTGGTTCGGTTACGCAGCATGGGGCTGATCGACAATGAGATTGAAGAGGAATTGATCGATCGCATTGTTGCTGCAGCCGAAGAGTCGGTGAGCCTTCAGGAGATCAAAATTCTTACCGCGCTCTCTTTACTGGCGAAGAACAGCAACCAGTGGCAGCGTGAAATTGACTGCCTGATGACCGAAGACTGGGCACGCATCTACCATTAACCAGTGCGCTCCGGGCTGCGTATTGCGCAGCCCTTTTAGGTTCCGGGTGTTTCCCTGTCCCCGGCGAGAGGAAAGCTTCATGGCTCAATCACTAGTAATCGTCGAGTCGCCGGCCAAGGCGAAGACCATAGAAAAGTTTCTCGGCAAGGGCTACAAGGTCCTGGCCTCTTACGGCCATGTACGCGCCCTGCCGAGCAAGCAGGGTTCGGTCGACATCGAACACGACTTTCACCCCAAGTACCATATCCTTCCCGAGAGTCAGAAGCATATCGACATTCTGAAAAAAGAGATCGCCAAAAGCGATGAACTGATCCTCGCAACCGACCTCGACCGTGAAGGAGAAGCGATCGCCTGGCACCTGCTTGAAGCTCTGGGGATTGATGAACATGGCGACAAGCCCAAGGTCAGCCGGGTGACCTTTCATGAAATCACCAAACCGGCGATCGACGCCGCCATGGCAGCGCCGCGCGCAATCGCGCGTAACATGGTCGATGCCCAACAGGCGCGTTCAGTCCTCGACTATCTGGTCGGCTTCAACCTTTCGCCTTTTCTCTGGAAGAAAATCCACTACGGTCTCTCGGCCGGTCGCGTCCAATCGGTTGCCTTACGCATGGTCTGTGAACGTGAAGACGCCATCGATGCCTTTGACCCGCGTGAATACTGGAGTATCGAAGCCGATCTGACCAATAGCGGCAAGGAACAGTTCAGCGCCTACCTGCACAGCAAAGACGGCAAGAAACTCGATAAATTTGCCCTGCCCGCCGAGCAGGAGGCCCAGACAGTTCTGAACGACCTTAAGGGTGCCGCGTGGAGCATTGTCAAGCTCGAAAAGAAACAGCGCAAGCGTAATCCGGCGCCGCCCTTCACCACCAGTACCCTGCAGCAGGAAGCCAGTCGTAAACTCGGCTTTTCGGCGCGTAAAACCATGAGTACCGCCCAGAAACTCTATGAAGGGATCGCGGTCGATGATGGGACTCATGGCCTGATCACCTATATGCGAACCGACTCGGTTGCACTCTCAACCGTCGTGACCGATGAGGCCCGCGAAGTCATCAGCCAGCTCTACGGCAAAGAGTACGCCTTGGAAGAACCCCGGACCTTCCGCAATAAAAGCAAGAATGCCCAGGAAGCCCATGAGGCGGTCCGCCCGACCTCTGTGGCCCGTACCCCGGAATCACTCAAGGCCTACCTCTCTTCCGACCAGCTGCGCCTCTATCAACTGATCTGGAAACGCACCGTTGCCTCCCAGATGGCCCAGGCAATTTTCGATGCCACCACGGTTGATATTGCGGCAGGGAAAAACTACAGTTTCCGCGCCAGTGGCCAGATTATCCGTTTTGCCGGCTTCATGATCCTCTACATCGAAGGGACCGACAACGGCGAAGACGAGAATAAAGAAGGTCTGCTGCCGGCCCTGCAGGAGGGTGAAGCCCTCAACATGCAGGAGCTGATTCCCGAGCAGCATTTCACCCAGCCGCCACCCCGTTTTACCGAAGCGAGTCTGGTCAAGGCCCTCGAGGAGTACGGGATCGGCCGACCATCGACCTACGCCAGCATCATGAATACCCTGGTGACCCGCAGGTACGCCCGCCTCGAAAAACGGACCTTCTTCCCCGAGGATGTCGGCAAGGTCGTCGCCAAGCTACTCACCGACCATTTCAGCCGTTACGTCGATTACGAGTTCACTGCCGGGCTTGAGGAGGAACTGGATGCGATCTCGCGCGGCGAGAAGCAGTGGACCGTGCGAGGGAGTCGCAGACTCGCGCCCGAGCCCACCACCACGGCGATTGGCCCGATCCACTACGAGGTCATCGAGCCGCTGAAGCAGATCCGCTTTCGCCTCGAGGC
>JAUXIR010000216.1 GCA_030620915.1 Geopsychrobacter sp.
GAGCATCGTCAGCAAAAGCAAACAAAAGAAACGCATGCGACCTTTACTCTGCGACCTGGGTCATATTGCGGAAACGCTGGTAACGCTGCTCAACCAGTTCTTCGGCGGAGAGCTGTGAAAGCTCATCCAGATGACGCTTCAGATATCCCTTGAGTGTATTTGCCGTGGCCCTGTGATCGCTGTGCGCACCGCCGAGGGGTTCGGGGACCACATCATCAATCACGCAACCGAGAGACTCGACATCGCGTGAGGTCAGCTTGAGCGCCTCGGCAGCCTGTGGGCCCTTGGCCCCGTCATTCCAGAGGATCGCAGCACAACCCTCAGGTGAGATGACTGCGTAAACCGAATATTCCATCATCATCACCCGATTGCCAACCGCAATGGCCAAGGCCCCCCCCGAACCACCTTCACCGGCAATGGTAACAATAACCGGAACCTTGAGTGTCGCCATCTCGCGCAGATTACGCGCAATCGCCTCGGCCTGGCCACGTTCTTCGGCTCCGATGCCAGGAAAGGCTCCAGGGGTGTCGACAAAGGTGAAAATCGGCAGGCCGAATTGCTCGGCCATCTGCATGACCCTCAGCGCCTTGCGATACCCTTCAGGGTTTGGCATGCCGAAATTACGATAAACCTTCTCTTTGGTGTTGCGGCCCTTTTGATGACCGATAACACAGCAGGGTTGGCCTTCAAAGCGAGCGAAACCGCAAACCAGTGCCGGGTCGTCACGAAAGTTACGATCCCCGTGGACCTCAAACCAATCGGTGAAGATCAAATCGATATAGTCAAGCACGTAGGGTCGGTCGGCATGCCGCGCGAGTTGCGTGCGCTGCCAACGATTTAGGTTGGAAAATATATCTTTTTTAAGTTTTTCAGATTTCTTTTCCAGCTTCTTGATGTCACTGTCAAAATCGACATTATCGGTAGAAAAATCACGCAGTTCGCCAATCTTAACTTCAAGTTCGGCCAGCGGCTTTTCAAATTCGAGGTAGTTGCTCATTGATCACTCCTTTGCAAAACGAATGGACCACCAAATAGGAGTTTGCCGCCATGTTCAAGCAACAAGCGTATCGGGCAGCTCTGCCTACTCAAAG
Organism: Geopsychrobacter sp.; assembly: GCA_030620915.1. Taxonomy (GTDB): domain Bacteria; phylum Desulfobacterota; class Desulfuromonadia; order Desulfuromonadales; family Geopsychrobacteraceae; genus Geopsychrobacter. The sequence continues at coordinate 1,092 of JAUXIR010000216.1, forward strand.
GTCATGATATTATAGCCAAACAGCTTTTCTGCTTCGGCCATCGCCTCATCCGAGGCCGCCATCTTGAGTTGCGCGGGCAAACGGATAACGGTTTCGCTCCGATCAGGAATCACCATGTGCAGCGCAACCTCGCAGCCCCCCCGGTAACGTTGAACCAGCGATTTGAGCTGACGCAACTGCATCTCTTCCAAGCCCGATGTCGTCAGACGGATATTGATTCGCCGCGTCTGCTTTTGCGTCACATCGCGCAACAACGAAACCTCGCTGACCAGCAGCTTGCAGGCCTCTTCGCCAACGTCCAGCTCACCGATGAGCAGCAGCGGTTCTTCACCCTTCAGCAGCTCCATTGACGCCGCATAGACCTCGGGGAAAACCACACATTCGACCGAGCCGGTGAGATCTTCGAGACTGATAAAGGCCATCCGGTCACCCTTCTTGGTCATCAACTCCTTGATCCCGGAGACAATCCCACATAAGCGCACAGTCTCCTTATCTTTACGCTCGGTCAATCCCGAGGTATCGCAGGTCGTAAAACGCTTGATCACATCGGCAAAGCGGTCCAGGGGATGTCCCGAGACATAAAAACCGAGCGCTTCCTTTTCGTAAATCAGCAGATCCCGTTCGTCCCATTCGGCAATCTCGGGCAAGACGCCATAGCCGTTTCCCGCAACGGAGACCACCTCATGGCTGCCGAAGAGCGATTCCTGACCGGAATCACGTTCTTTCTGAAGGCGCTGGCCGATCTCCATCGCCTCTTCGAACGCGGCCATAAATTGAGCGCGTTTGCCGCCGAAGGTATCGAACGCGCCGCACTTGATCAACGCTTCGACAACCTTCTTATTGACCTTGCGCAGATCGACCCTCTCACAGAAATCCTGCAATGAACTGTAGGGCTTGCCCTTACGCACCTCGATGATCGAGTCGAGAGCCGCAGCGCCGACCCCCTTGACCGCACCCAGGCCGAAACGGATGGCCCCTTCTCGCACCGTAAAGGAACGGTCAGAGGCGTTGATATCCGGGGGGAATACCTCGATCCCCATCGCACGGACCTCACCGATATTCTTGATCACCTTGTCGGTGTTCTCCATATCCTCGGTCAAGAGTGCGGCCATAAATTCAACCGGATAGTGTGCCTTAAGATAAGCAGTATGGTAGGCGACCAGCGCATAGGCTGCCGAATGCGACTTGTTAAAGCCGTAGGCGGCGAATTTCTCCATCAGATCGAAGACCGCTTCGGCCTTTTTCAGATCAAGCTGGTTCTCCTTGGCACCGGCAAGAAAGAGGCCCTTCTGCTTGGTCATCTCTTCTATCTTCTTCTTGCCCATCGCCCGGCGCAACAGATCGGCGCCACCCAGGCTGAAATTAGCCAGCACCTGGGCAATCAGCATGACCTGTTCCTGATAGACGATAACGCCGTAGGTATCCTTCAGGAGCGGTTCGAGCTGCGGGAAGGGATAATCAAAATTTTCCAACCCGTGCTTGCGCTTGATAAAAGAGTCGACCATCCCCGAGCCGAGCGGCCCCGGACGATAGAGGGCGACCATTGCGATCAGGTCTTCAAAGCAGCTGGGCTTGAGCTTGACCAGATACTCTTTCATACCCGAGGATTCAAGCTGGAAAACCCCGGTGGTCTCACCGCGCGACAACAGTTCATAGGACTTGGGATCATCATCACCAACCAACTTCAGATCGAAATCGCTGGCGCCCCCTTCACGGATCAACCTGACGGCACCCTCGATAACCGTCAGGGTCTTCAAGCCGAGAAAGTCGAACTTGACCAAACCGATCTTCTCGACATAACTCATCGGGTACTGGGTGACCTGGCCACCCGATTTTGGATCGGTATAGAGCGGCAGATATTCGGGCAGCGGCTTCGGTGTGACAACAACCCCGGCGGCATGGGTCGAGGCGTGACGGGTCAAACCCTCAAGGGCCAGCGCAATGCGGATCAACTCCTTGACCTGAGGATCCTTCTCATTCAGCTCCTTGAGCTTCGGTTCCTGTTCGATCGCTTCCTTCAGGGTGATACCCAGGACATTCGGTACCATCTTGGCGATCCGATCGACCTCGCCATAAGGGATATTCATGGCCCGTCCGACATCACGCAACACCCCCTTGGCCAGCATGGTGCCAAAGGTGATGATCTGGGCGACGTTTTCCGGCCCATATTTCTCGCGCACGTAATCGATGACCCGTTCACGCCCGTAGATACAAAAATCGACGTCGATATCAGGCATCGAGATCCGTTCCGGATTCAGAAAACGTTCGAACAGCAGGTTATAGGGGAGCGGATCGATATCGGTAATCCCCGTCGACCAGGCAACCAGGCTGCCGGCGGCACTTCCCCGGCCCGGACCAACCGGAACCCCGTTATTCTTGCCCCGGTTGATGAAATCGGCAACGATCAGGAAATAACCGGGAAAGCCCATCTGGGCGATACAGTCGAGTTCAATCTGTAAGCGCTCGTCATACGCCTTGAGATCTTCAGCGCTCAGCTCACGAACCTTGCGCACCTCATCGAGACGCTCTTTGAGCCCCTGCCAGCTCATATCGGCCAAGACCTCATCGAGGGTTTTGTCGGCCGGCTTTTCGTATTGCGGGAAGTGATAGGTATTGAAATCGAGCTCGAGATTGCAGCGCTCGGCAATCTTCAGGGTATTGGCCAGAGCCTCCGGATGTTCGGGGAAGAGCGCAGCCATCTCCTGCGGACTCTTGACATAGAACTCGTCGTTGGAAAAACGCATCCGCTTGGGATCATCCATCGTCTTGCCGGTCTGGATGCACAGCAGAACCTCGTGAGCAAAGGCATCTTCTTTCCGCAAGTAGTGGCAGTCGTTGGTGGCCACCAGCGGCAAGTCCAGTTCACGTGAAAGCAGGATCAGACCATCGTTCGCTTTTTTCTGCTCAGGGATGAAGTTTTCCTGCAGTTCGAGATAAAAGCGCCCATCGTCGAAAATCTGCGACATCTCCCTGGCGCGCTGCAGGGCGCCCTCGTCCTGGCCAAGGTTGAACAGGGTTGGCAGCTCACCACC
>JAUXIR010000070.1 GCA_030620915.1 Geopsychrobacter sp.
ACAGGGCGATCAGGCAACAGAATAATGAAAGGCGCATGGTTGAACCTCCTGGAGATTAACAAAGCAGACATTTTCAGTGTGAAAGCGATATCAATTGTAGCCGTAGTGCTGCTTTTGTCAAAAATGCGTTAAACTTTGAATCGGTGAAGGCTTGGCAAGGGTCAGGCCAAACCGTTAAACTCGAATGTTAGATTTAATATTCACTAAACTAAATATCCACTAAGCTAGGGGGTCCTTGTGACGAAAATCTCCATTAAAGTTGGAAATCCATTAAAACAGAAGACGGCTTGTCTGGTATTACCTGCCTATGAGGGACGTCTGAAGGCCGCCTTCGCTGAGCTGGATGTTTTGCTTAAGGGACGACTGCAGAAAGTCTTTCGCAGTCGCGAGTTCAGCGGGAAAAAGGGTGAAATGCTGCTGTTGCACAGTGTTGAGGGCGGCTGTGAACGTTTTTTGCTGGTCGGACTCGGGCCAAAGAAGCAGAGCAATGCTGCCGGCGTGCGTAGCTTTGCCAGTCAGGTCGCAACATATCTGAGCGAACGACATATCGGCCGCTGTCTGATCGATACGACCCCCCTGCAACTCGGCAAGGGGGGGGAGACGGCGGTTCTGGGAGCGGTCTCCGAGGGTCTGTTGCTGGCCGGCTATCGTTTCGAGACCTATCGTGAAAAAAACGCCGAAAGTGTTGCCCCTCTGTCGGCGGCGGCACTATTGATCGGTTCGTCGCGAGACAGGGCTGCGGCTGAAGCGACAGTCGGTGAGGCTGAGGCAATTTGTGCCGGCATCTGTCGCGCGCGCGATCTGGTTAATTTGCCGGGCAATCATAAGTCCCCGCAGTTTCTTGCCGAAACGGCTCAACAGATTGCCAAGGATCAGGGGCTGCGCTGTACCCTGCTGCCACGAACAGAACTCGAAAAACAGGGATTTGGCGCCATGTTGGGTGTCGCCCAGGGGAGTGTGCGCGACCCTTACTTGATCGTGCTTGAATATCATGGTGGAACAAAGGATGAGCGCCCGGTCGCCCTGATCGGCAAGGGGGTGGTCTTTGATGCCGGTGGAATTTCATTGAAAGCGGCGGAGAAGATGGATGAGATGAAGATGGATATGGCCGGAGGTGCCGCAGTACTCGGCGCGGTACAGGCTGTGGCCCAACTGAAACTGCCAGTCAATCTGGTCGCGGTCGTGCCGGCGGTCGAGAACCTTCCTTCCGGAACCGCCTACCGGCCCGGTGATATTCTGACTTCGCTCTCGGGCAAGACGATCGAAGTACTCAATACCGATGCCGAGGGCCGTTTGATTCTGGCCGACGCCCTGACCTGGGTTGGACAGTACAATCCGCGGGTGGTGATCGATGTGGCGACCATGACCGGGGCTTGTATTGTCGCGCTGGGGCATCATGCCAGTGCGGTACTCGGGAATCATGACGGGTTGATTCGCGAATTGATCAAGGCGGGTGAGCGCTGTGGCGACCGTCTCTGGCAGTTGCCCCTGTGGGAGGAGTACAGCGCCCAGATCAAGGGGGATTTCGGCGATATCAAGAATACCGGCGGGCGATCGGCGGGGACCATCACGGCGGCCGCTTTTCTCAAGCAGTTTGCCGAGGATTACACCTGGGCCCATCTCGATATTGCCGGCACCGCCTGGGCCGACAAGAATACTCCCGGTTCGCCGAAGGGTGGCACCGGGGTCGGGGTGCGGTTGCTGGTCGAGTATCTGCGCGGGCAGTGCTAATCGCACAATCTGCCTGGTTATTTGATTCATCAAGCTAAAGCGGCCGGATGGGAACTTAGATTCCATCCGGCCGCTTTAATTCGTGGGTTTTGTCGCCTCACTTCTCCAGTGCCGCCACCCCGGTGCGCGAGATTTCGACGATATGTTCTTCGCCGAGCTGGGCGATAAAGGCGTCAATCCGCCGGGTCGACCCGGCAATGTGGATAATATGGGTGTCGTGGTTTTTGTGTTCGAGGATCTCAAAATTGTAATCGCCCCGTAGTGCATCGAGTTGCGCGCCGTCGATCTCGAGCTTGATAATCGCGGCTTCACGCCAGTAGCTGTGCTCGGTATCGAGTTCCTTGGCCGAGATGACCTCGGTGAATTTTTCCAGCTGGTGGATTACCTGACGGACCCTGGCTTCATCGTCTTCGCGCAGGGTAATGGTCATGCGGCTGATTCCCGGTTTGCGTGATTTGCAGACGGTCAGGGTGTCGACGTTGTACATCTTTTTGCGGATCAGCATCGAAACCTTCTGCAATACGCCGGGGCTGTCGAGCAGATAGGCCAGAATCGCGCGTCGTCTCATCTTTTGCCTCCTTCTTTCCGAGGCTGCGGACGCTTGACGATCATGTCGTCGAAACCGCCCCCCGCCGGGATCATCGGCAAAATCACCTCGGATGGATCACAGACAAATTCGAGAATAATCGCCCCCTCAAGCTCGATCGCTTCCTGGATGGCCGGAGCGATCTGGTCGAGGGTTTCGATTTTGCGATAAGGGATGCCGTAGGCTGAAGCGATTAGGCCGTAGTCGGGGCTGAGCATCGGGGTGCCGGCATAGCGGCCGTCAAAGAACAGGGTCTGCCATTGGCGGACCATGCCGAGATAGCCGTTGTTGAAGATCATGATTTTAAGGTCGATTTTGTGCTCCATGACGGTGCCGAGTTCCTGCATATTCATCTGGAATCCGCCATCGCCGCTGATCGACCAGACCCGTTCATCGGGCCGTACCAGTTTGACTCCGATCGCCATCGGCAGTGAGGCGCCCATGGTCCCCGCGCCGCCTGAAGCAAACCAGCTGTTGGGCGTCTGATAGTTGTAGAAGCGTGCCGCCATCATCTGATGTTGTCCGACATCGGGCACAACGATATCCCGTCCCTGAGTCATCTCAGAAAGTTGACTGACAATCGTCTTCATCAGCAGCTTGCCGTCGACGCCAAGGCCGCCCTCGATCTCCTCCCGCAGGTCAGCGGCCATCACCCGGCGGAACTCCTCAATTCGCGCATGCCAGCGCCGTCGCGGCTTGGCGGTCAGCATCGGATCGCCGACCAGCACGTGCAGGGTGCGGTAGGCGTCGGCATTGATCGCCACCGTTGTCGCTACGTTTTTATCGATTTCAGAGGGATCAATTTCGACGTGGATGACATCGGCATTTTTGGCATATTCGTTCAGCTTGCCCGTTACCCGGTCATCGAAGCGCATGCCGAAGGAGATCAACAGATCGGCCTCACTGATGGCGCGATTGGCTTCAACCGTGCCGTGCATCCCCATCATGCCGAGACTCAAGGGGTGGTCTGCCGGCATGGCGGATAGTCCATGCAGGGTGAAGGCGACCGGAATCCGGGTCTTCTCGGCGAAGGACTGTAGCAGTTTGCCGGCGTTGCTGCCGATGACTCCGTGTCCACAGAAGATAACCGGGCGTTCGCACCGGTTGATCAGCTCTATCGCCTGCTTCAGCGGCTCGCGGGCCGGGGTCGGGTGGTAGAAGAAGCCGGGCAGGTTGGGGCGGAAGTTTTCCAGGGAGAACTGATAATCCTTGCTGACCTTCTGGTTCTGGATATCCTTCGGGATGTCCAGTACCACGGGGCCGGGACGACCGGTGGTCGCGACGTAGAAGGCTTCATGGACCGTCTTCTCGATCTCGTCCGCCTCCAGCGGCATGTAGGTCTGCTTGCAGATCGGCATCATGACGCCGACCACATCGCTCTCCTGAAAGGCGTCGGTGGCGATAACCCCGGTGGCGACCTGACCGGTGACGGCGATCAGCGGCACTGAGTCCATCTGCGCATCGGCAATACCGGTGGTCAGGTTCATCGCTCCGGGTCCTGAGGTCGCCATGCAAACCCCGACCTGTGGATCATCGGTCGAAAGAGAGGCGCGTGAAACGCCCTGGGCCATGAAGGTGGCACCCTGTTCATGACGGGACATGACAAACTTGAAAACCCCCAGTTTGTCGATGCTGTCGAATACCGGCATGATCGCGCCGCCGGTATAACCAAAAATGTGTCGAACCCCTCGTTTTTCAAGGGCCCGCAGTAGCAGTTCCTTGCCAGTCATCACAGCCTCTTTGCTTGGGTAGATGGATTGACGGATCGCCGGGATAGGCTCCGGAGTGATAGATTGCTTTATCGCTCTTAATTCGTAAGGACAATAGCCTGGTGTGAAAATATGTGGATAATGTGCAAAAAAAATGAATCTATTTTAGCTGGGCCCAGGGAGGAGCCGATTGCATAAAGGCTCGGATTGGAAATCAATGATTTGGGCGTTGGATTTGCCCTGCGCCGGTCCCGTTCAGCTTGACAACCTCCGGCACTGTTGCTAAATTGCGACCTTCGCTCAAATGGCAGTTTTTTGAGTTTTGGCGGGAGCTTGCGGGATGAAAATACTGGTTGCAGATCGACTGTCTCAGGCAGGTCTCGATATCTTTACCGCCGCGGATGGGATCACTCTCGATTACCGGCCCGAGTTGAGCGAGCAGGAGTTGCTCACGGCGGTGGCCGATGTCGATGCGCTGGTGGTTCGGAGCGGAACCCGTCTCACCGCCGAGGTCTTTGAAAAAGCCAGAGCCTTACGCGTTGTCGGGCGTGCGGGGATCGGGGCGGAGAATGTCGATCTAGATGCCGCCAACCGACGTGGTGTGGTGGTGATGAATACCCCCTTCGGCAGCAGTATCACCAGTGCCGAACACACCATTGCGATGCTGATGGCTTTGGCTCGGCATATCCCCCAGGCCTGTGCCGCACTACGGCGAGGTGAATGGCAGAAGGATAGCTATCTCGGGGTCGAGTTGTCGGGTAAGAACCTCGGCGTAATCGGCGCTGGTAAGATCGGTCGTTTGGTCATTGAACGGGCACTGGCGCTCAAGATGCAGGTATTGGTTTGCGATCCCTACCTGACGACCGAGGCGATCCAGCAACTGGGTGGTGAGCAGGTCGAACTGCATGAACTGCTGCAGCGCTCCGATTTTATCTCGTTACACATTCCGCTGAACCCGGAGACCCGTGGTTTTTTTGATGCGGAGCTCTTCGCGCAGGTCAAGCCGGGCTGTCGCATCATCAATTGTGCTCAGGGCGGACTGATCGATGAAGAGGCCCTGGTCGCAGCCCTGCAAAGCGGGCAGGTTGCCGGTGCGGCCCTCGATGTCTTTGCCAAGGAACCCCCTGCCGCCGACCACCCCTTGCTGCAGTTCGATCAGGTCATCGCAACTCCGCATCTGCGGGCGGCCAGTGCCGATGCCCAGATTAATATTGCGGTGCAGATTGCCCGCCAGGTGCTTGACTTTCTGCAGCGCGATCTGATCACTAACGCGTTGAATGTCCCCTCGGTCAATGCCGATCTGTTGAAGATGCTCCGGCCCTGTTTTGAACTGGCCGAACGGATGGGACTTTTCATGTCCCAGTATCGCAGCGGGCGCTTTAAGCAGGTTTCAATCGAGTATGCCGGCACGGTGGCCACACATCCCCTCGAGCTGTTGACCGCCGCCTTTTTGAAGGGGCTGTTGCGCCCGGTGCTTGGTGAGCAGGTCAATGATGTGAATGCGCCCCACCTGGCGCGTGAGCATGGCATCAGGGTCAGCGAGACGCGGGTCTATTCGGCCACCGAGTTTGCCAGTTCGATCCATGTCAAGATCGAGGGCGACCAGGGGAGTTACAGCCTCAGCGGTGCGCTTTTCGGGCTGAACGACTACCGGCTGGTGCGGATCGATGATTATCTGGTTGAAGCGGTCCCGGAAGGACATCTGCTGGTGCTGCATAATGAAGATCGCCCTGGGGTCATTGCCCGGATCAGTGGCATTCTGGCTGATGCCGAGGTGAATATTGCGATGCTCAACCTGTCACGCCGACGGATTGAGGGGACCGCTATTTCGTTGATCGGAATCGACAGTGCGTTGTCGCCTGAGGTTCTGCAGCGCCTTACCGCGGCCGATGGTGTCCTCTTCGCCTGTCCGGTCAATCTCCCGCCGGCGACGAACTGGAACTCTAACTGAGATTAAGACTTTTTTTGCCGGTATCGCCGGCTGATCGATGTGGATGCATATGATAAATTCTGATGCTTTACCTGAATCCGCGCTGCCGAAAGGGGTGCGTGATTTTCTGCCTTTGAAGGCCGCCAAGGTCGAATACCTGCAACAGCAACTGCGCAAGGTGATGGATGGCTGGGGCTTTCGCCCACTGATCCCGCCGCAGCTCGAATTCTTCGACCTGCTGGAGAAGGGACTTGGCGGCGACCTGCATGCGCGGGCCTTTCGCTTCGATGATCGACAGAGTGGGCGTCTGCTCGCATTTCCGCCCGATATCACCCCGCAGATTGCCCGCATCGCCGCAACCCGGATGCGCGAACTACCGCTCCCCTTGCGGCTCTGTTACTCGGGTAAGGTGTTGCGTCATACCGAGCAGCAGGCCGGCAAGGATCGTGAGATTTACCAGGTTGGCGTCGAACTGATTGGCCTGAGTCAGCCCGAGGCCGATGCCGAGATGATCGCCATGGCGATCGAATGTCTGCGCCGCAGTGGTGCCGAGGATTTCACCCTCGATGTCGGGCAGGTTGAGTTTTTTCGTGGGGTGATGGATGGCCTGTCGTTGTCGGCCGATCTGGCCCGCCGGGTGGCTGGTGCCATCGGGCGCAAGGACAGCACCGAGCTCAAGGCACTGCTCGACGAAGGTGGAGTCGATGAGGCTGCGCGTGAAGAGGTGCTGGCTCTGCCGCGGCTTTTCGGTGGTCGTGAAGTACTGAAGCGGGCCGCCAAGCTGGTCAAGAATCCGCGTTCGCAGCAGGCCCTTGACAATTTGACCCAGGTGCTTGCCTTGCTGGATCAACAGGGAATTTCCGAGTATGTCACTTTCGATCTGGGTGAACTGCGTGGCCTCGATTATCATACCGGGATCACCTTTCAGGGCTTTTTGCAGGGTTACGGCCAGGCGGTCTGCAGCGGTGGTCGCTACGACGGGTTGATGGCCAATTATGGCAGTCCCGCGCCGGCAACCGGCTTCACCTTCGATCTGCTTAATCTGCTGTTTGCCCTCGACCGGGCGCTGGAAGACCGGGTTAAACCGCTGACCGATTTCCTTGTCTATGCCTGTGAAGGGGCCGTCTTGCGTGCCCAGCAATTGACCCCTCGGCTGCGTGAAGCGGGTTTCAGCGCCGCGCGCGACATGATTGATCGCTCGATTGACGAAGCGCTTGCCTATGCCC
>JAUXIR010000172.1 GCA_030620915.1 Geopsychrobacter sp.
AATCTGTTGATCGATCTGGCTCGCTCTCTCTTCGGCATCGAAATGAGACCCCTGTTGCAGGGGACCGTGTTCGTGATGCTGCTCGCCTATCTGATCCGTTTCATGGCCGCCGGATTCAAGTCGATCGATAGCGCAATGCACCGGGTGACAACTAATATCGATGAGGCTTCACGCCTGATGGGCTTGCGCGGTCTCCGTTTGCTGTGGCGGATTCATCTGCCGATGCTGCGTGGCGGTATTTTTACCGCTCTGACCCTGGTCTTCGTCGATGTGATGAAGGAGATGACGATCACCCTGATGACGCGTCCCTTCGGCTGGGACACCCTGGCGGTTAAAATCTACGAGCTGACCTCCGAGGGGGAATGGGAGAGGGCGGCGCTGCCGGCACTGACCCTGTTGCTGAGTGGATTGCTACCGATTGTGTTGTTGATGCGTGGAACGGACGACTGAGGATGGTTGATAATGTCTGATACGAAAACACCGATTCTGGAATTGAATGCGATCTCGCAGGCCTATGACAGCCAGCTGGTGGTCAAGGATCTCTCCTTGACCCTCGAGGCGGGTGAGATCGGTTGCCTGCTCGGTGCCAGTGGTTGTGGTAAGACCACGGTGTTGCGGACTATCGCCGGGTTTGAGCCGCTGTTGCAGGGAGAGATCAGGATCGCCGGGCAGGTGGTCAGCTGTTCCGATGAGCTGTTGCCGCCGGCGAAAAGAAGGATCGGCATGGTCTTTCAGGATTATGCACTCTTCCCGCATCTGACCATCTTCGACAATGTTGCTTTCGGTTTGCGCGGAACGGGACGGGTAGAGCTGCTGCGTCGTACCAATGAGGCCCTTGAACTGGTCGGTCTCTATGCCGAGCATAGGAAATACCCCCACGAAATTTCGGGAGGTCAGCAGCAGCGAGTGGCACTGGCGCGCGCAATTGCGCCCCGGCCGGCTCTATTGCTGATGGATGAGCCATTCTCCAACCTGGACGTCAGCCTGCGCGAACGGCTGTCGATGGAGGTGCGTGACATCTTGAAGGAGAACGGCACGACCGCCCTGTTTGTTACCCACAATCAGCACGAGGCCTTTGCCGTCGCCGACCGGATCGGTGTGATGGCTGGCGGTGAAATTCTGCAGTGGGACAGCGCGCACAATCTTTATCACCAGCCGGTCAGCACCAAGATCGCCAGGTTTGTCGGCGAGGGGGAGCTGATCGCCGGATTGATCAGCGCCGCCGGAGAAATCACCACCGGCCTGGGTTGCCTGCGTGGCAAACTCAATGATTCGCGGCCCATCGGTTCCGCGGTCCAATTGCTGGTACGACCCGAAGATATTGTGCATGATGACGAGAGTCCGCTCAAGGCCGAGGTGTTGCGGCGCAGCTTTCGTGGCGCCAGTATCCTTTATCACCTGCTCTTGCAGAACGGTGAACGGGTGCAGGCCCTGGTTCCAAGCCATTGCGATCACCAGCCCGGTGAGAAGATCGGCATTCAGCCCGATGTGCGCCACCTGGTGACCTTCCCGGTTCCCGGTTAACCGAAACTGCCATTTAAGTCGTAAGTAAAACCGGCGTTCAAGCCCTGATCCTGCTTGAATTTCTCTCCCCGATTGGTGTATCATTGAAGAGTTGTTTAAAATGGTCTGCCGCTGGAAAAGGGCGGCCTTGGAGGGGTAACCCGCATTGGAGATAGCATGAGTTCAGAAGAGAAGTTTATTCCCAAGTGGATCGCCTGGGAGTCTACCCAACGCTGCAACCTAAACTGCGTGCATTGTCGTTGTTCTTCGGATATGAGCGCGGCGGCCGGCGATTTCAATACGCAGGAAGCATTCAAGCTGATTGATGATATCTGTGAGGTGAGCAAGCCGGTGATGGTTCTGTCGGGCGGCGAGCCGCTGATGCGCGAAGATATCTTCGAGATCGCCGAGTACGGCACCGGCAAGGGTCTGCGCATGTGTATGGCGACCAACGGAACCTTGATCACCGACGAGGTCTGCGCGAAGATGAAAAAGGCCGATATCAAGATGGTCTCGCTCTCCCTCGATGGCTCGACGGCCGCGATCCATGATGATTTCCGTAGCAGTGAGGGGGCCTTTGCGGGTACCATCCGCGGCGCCGAAACCCTCAAGCGCAACGGCATCAAATTCCTGGTCAATTCTTCATTTACCAAACGTAATCAGCAGGATATCGGCAGCACCTTCAAGCTGGCCAAGAGTATCGGCGCCACCGCCTGGTACATGTTCATGATCGTGCCGACCGGTCGCGGCGAGGAGATCATGAGCGAACTGATCTCGGCCGATGATTACGAAGAGATTCTCTCCTGGCACTATGAGCAGGAGAAAAACGAGGATGAGATCCTCATGCGGCCGACCTGTGCCCCGCACTACTACCGGATCGTACCGCAGATGGCCAAGGCCGAGGGTGTCGATTTCAAACGCCGCAGCCTGACCTTCTCGACCGGCGGTGGCAAGGGCTGTATCGCCGCCCAAACCATCTGTCTGATTGACTGCTTCGGCAATCTCAAACCCTGCTCCTACTTTCATTCTTCGGTCGGCAACGTCAAGCAGATTCCATTCAAGGATCTCTGGTTCAACAACAAAACCTTCACTGATCTGCGCGATTTCAAGAGCTACAAGGGCAAGTGTGGAGAGTGCGAATTTATTAATGCCTGTGGCGGCTGTCGCGCACGCGCCGATGCCGTCTATGGCGACTATATGGCCGAAGAACCCTTCTGTAACTACATACCCGGCCGTACTGCCAAGCGCTTGGCGGCAGAAGCCAAAGAGAACGCTGCAAAATAAACCGAACTTAAAATGGGGACAGAATTAATTCTGTCCCCTCAACGCATATCAGGAGATCAATGCCGATGTCTACCGAATACGATTTTATCAAAGCCTGTTGGGGTCAACCCGTTGAGCGCGTTCCTGTCTGGCTAATGCGCCAGGCTGGCCGCTATCTGCAGTGTTACAAGGATGTGCGCGCTCAGGGTGGCGGCACCTTCCTCGACCTGTGCAAAGATCCGGCGCGTGCTGCCGAGGTTACCATCCAGCCGATCGATATCCTCGATGCCGATGCCGCGATCCTCTTTTCGGATATTTTGACCCCGATTGAGCCGATGGGCATGGCCCTCGATTTCGTGCCCGGTCCGGTCTTCGAGAAGCCGATCCGGACCGCAGCCGATGTCGATGCGCTGGTTGTGCCCGAGGATATGTCTCAGGCGGTCTCCTATGTCCCGGCGATTATCAAGCGCCTGCGGATCGCTTTTGAGGGCCGCGTACCGCTGATCGGTTTTGGTGGTTCACCCTTTACCCTGGCCTGCTACATGGTCGAAGGGAAGGGCTCGAAGGATTTCGCCACCCTCAAGCAGATGATGTATTCCGACTTCCCACTGTTTGATGCGTTGATGCAAAAAGTAACCGAGATGGACCGCCGTTATCTCAACATGCAGATCGAAGCCGGCGCTCAAGCGATTCAGATCTTTGACACCTGGGGTGGTATCCTGGCTCCACACGATTACGAGAAATACATCCTGCCTTACGTCAAGCAGTTGATCAACGGTCTGAACCGCGACGGTGTGCCGGTCATCTACTTTGTCAAAGGTGGCGGCGGTATGCTCGAGATCGTCAAGGAAGTTGGTGCCGACGTGCTCGGCCTCGACTGGCATGTCAACCTGGGCAAGGCCCGTGATATCCTCGGCCCCGACATTGCGGTTCAGGGTAATCTCGATCCGACCGTACTCTATGCACCCAAAGAGCATATCGAAAAAGAGGTCCAGCGCATCCTCGACGAGAACGCCGACCGTCCAGGTTTCATCTTCAATCTGGGTCACGGCATCCTGCCGACGGTCCCGCCGGAGAACGCGATCCATATGGTCGAGTGCGTACATAGACTCAGCCAAAAATAACGTGAAGGGTGAGGGGTGAGGGGTGAGGCGCAAAAGCCTTTACTCGTCACTCCTTACCCCTCACTCCTCACGGTTTTACTATGATTTCAGATAAGCCAACAGCCCTAATCCTCCTCAACATGGGTGGTCCCGATTCACTCGATGCGATTGAACCCTTTCTCTATAACCTGTTCTCCGACCGGGAACTGATTCAGTTGCCGTTGGGTGGTCTGCTGCAGAAACCCTTCGCCAGGTTGATCTCCCACTTCCGCAGCAAGAAGGTGCGTGAGAGCTACGAGTATATCGGTGGCCGTTCGCCTCTCCTTGAGTGGACACAGAAACAGGCCGCCGGGATCGCCGCGCAGTTGGGTGCGCAGGTTCAGCCCTTCGTGGTGATGCGTTACTGGCAGCCGCGCGCTGCTGAGGTCCTCGCTCAATTGAAAGAGCAGGGGATTCAAAAAGCTGTCGTGCTCTCGATGTACCCCCATTACACCGGTGCCACAACCGGCAGCAGCGTCAATGATTTCCGCCGCCAGGCTCAAAAACACTATCCCGAGCTTGAGTATCAATTGATTGAACAGTGGCATGATTGGCCGGGCTATATTGCGGCCCTGGCCAACCGGGTCACCGAGGGGCTGGAAAAATTTCACGAACTGATGCGTGATGATGTGCGTATTCTGTTTTCCGCCCATGCCCTGCCGCAGAAATTTATCGAGCGCGGAGATCCCTACCAGCAGCAGGTCGAAACCACCGCCGCCATGGTGATGGCGCAGGTCGGGGATTACCGCTGGAGTATCGCCTATCAAAGCCGGAGTGGCCCGGTGAAGTGGATGGCTCCCGGTACCGATGATGAAATTATTCGTCTCGGTTCAGAAGGTGAGACCGCACTCCTGATGGTGCCGATCTCCTTTGTTTCCGACCACATCGAAACCCTTGAAGAGATCGATCTGCAGTA
>JAUXIR010000227.1 GCA_030620915.1 Geopsychrobacter sp.
CAATCGTCGATGCGTTGATGTTTGCCGATGGCAAGCCGATTGTCGAGATCCCCAACATGTCGATCCGGCTCTCCGGGTTAAGCCGTGAGCAGGTTGAAGGCTTGTGGCCAGGGACAGTCCACGGTGTTAAGGGGACTGTCCCTCTGAATACGGTAAAAAAGGCTACCTCATCGGGGGCAGAAAAAGGGACAGTCCCCATGGACGGGACAGTCCCTAGGGTGCTCTATGATTACCAGAGTATCCTGGCCTATTCGACCGGCAATCCTTCGGAGGCCTTCGGCGAACCCTACCGGGTCTTCGACCAGGAGCGCAAGATTGCGCGTCTGCCCGGTCCGCCGTTCCAGTTTCTGGACCGCATCACCGACGTCAGCGGCGAGCCCTTCAAGCTGATCGAAGGGGCAACAGTCGAGGCGGAGTACGACGTGCCGACCGACGCCTGGTACTTTGAGGCGGCGCGCCAACCGGAGATGCCCTTCAGTGTCCTGCTCGAGACCGGCCTGCAGCCCTGTGGTTGGTTGGCCGCCTACCTGGGCTCGGCGCTGACCAGTGAGACCGATCTCAAGTTTCGCAATCTCGACGGCAATGCGGTGCAACATCGCCCCGTCACCCCGGAATCGGGCACCCTCACCACCAGGGTCAAGATCACCCGCATCGCCAACAGCGGCGGCATGATTATTCAGGGCTACGATTTTGAAATCAGCGACTCTCAGGGGCCGATCTATAGCGGCGATACGGTGTTCGGCTTCTTCTCGGCAGCATCTTTGGCCCAACAGGTCGGGGTGCGCGAGGCCAAACCCTATGAGCCGACCGAGGCAGAGCTAGCCAGGGCTGAGCAGTTCGCCTACCCGAGCGCGGCCCCCTTCCCGGAGACCAAGCTGCGCATGATCGATGAGATCGAGCTCTTCATCGCCGACGGCGGCCCGGAAGGTCTCGGCTTCATCCGCGGCAGCAAGGCTGTCGATGCCGACGAGTGGTTTTTCAAGGCCCACTTCTATCAGGATCCGGTCTGCCCCGGTTCTCTCGGCCTCGAATCTTTCCTGCAACTGCTCAAGCTGGTCGCCATGAAGCGCTGGGGAGCCGATGCCGAGACTGTGTTCGAGACCCTGGTGCTCGGCAGTAAACACAGCTGGAACTATCGCGGCCAGATCATCCCCTCCAATAACCGAGTCAGGGTCGAAGCGCTGGTCACGGCGGTGGATGATGAGAAGAGGATGCTCAGTGCCAAGGGCTACCTGTCGGTTGACGGCAAGGTTATCTACCAGATGAATGATTTTTCGATCCGGATGCGGTAAAAATCAGCTAACAGCAAAAACTTGCCTGCCTGAGCCTCAGCAGATAGTATGTGCGAAACCCGGCGCCAGCAGGGATCAAACTGTAAGAATGGTGGTCTAAATGAAGTACTCACGAGTCTATATTGAAGCGGTCGGCTATGAACTGGCACCGATCGTCGTTACCTCGACTGAACTGGAAAACCGGTTGAAGCCGATGTATGACGCCCTGCATATTCCCCTCGGACAGCTGGAAGCCTTGACCGGCATCAGAGAGCGCCGCTGGTGGAAACCGAACACGCCGGTCTCCGCAGGGGCCATCGCCGCGGCCAGGAAGGCGTTGCGCGAACGCAATATCTCCCCGGCCGATATAGGGGCCGTCGTCTACGCTGGGGTCTGCCGCGAACATTTCGAACCGGCCACGGCCTGTCAGGTGGCTGCGGCTCTCGGTGTGCGGGGCGACGCGGCGATCTACGACACCTCCAATGCCTGTCTCGGCGTACTCAACGGGGTGCTCGATATCGCCAACCGCATCGAACTGGGTCAGATCAGGGCCGGTCTGGTTGTCGCCTGCGAGAGTTCCCGAGAAATCAACGAGGTCATGATCCAGAAAATGCTGGATCAGCCGACCATGGAGATGTTCACCAAGTCGTTGGCGACCCTGACCGGCGGCTCCGGGGCTGCCGCCGTCCTGCTGACGGACGGGTCCTTCACCCCCGCGCGACGTCCGCGACTACTCGGTGGCATCAACCTGGCCGAGCCTCAGCACCACAGCCTCTGTCGCTGGGGGATCGATTCCAACGATCCTGAAAATCACGTCCCCTACATGCATACCGATGCCGTTGCGGTCATGAAACACGGCGTGGAGTTGGGTAAGAGGACCTGGGACGCTTTTACCCAGGAATTGGGTCTGACCACCGATCGGTTCGACAGGGTCATCTGCCACCAGGTGGGTGAGGCGCACCAGAAACTGATCTTGCAGACCATCGGGATCAGCCAGGAGAAGGATTTCTCCACCTATGAGTTCCTGGGGAACATGGGGACGGTCTCCCTGCCGGTCACCGCCGCAATCGCCAAGGAACGCGATGTCCTGTTGCCCGGCGATATGGTCGGCTTTCTCGGGATCGGCAGCGGCCTGAACTGCCTTATGCTGGGGATTCAGTGGTAATGAGCGATTTCAACTCTTTGCAGAATAACTTCCTCGAGCTGAGCGGCCTGAAATACCATTATCTGGACGAGGGGCAGGGCGACCCGGTGGTCATGGTACACGGCAACCCGAGCTGGTCTTTCTACTACCGCAACCTGACCCGCGCGCTGCGCGGCGAGTATCGCGTCATCGTCCCCGACCACATCGGCTGCGGCCTGTCTGACAAACCGACTGCCGATGACTATTCCTACACCCTGAAGCAACGGGTCGATGACCTCGAGGCACTGCTTGAACACCTGGGCCTGCGCGAGCGGATCACTCTGGTGGTACACGACTGGGGCGGCATGATCGGCATGGCTTATGCCTCCCGTCATCCGCAGCGGATCGCCCGCCTGGTGATTCTCAATACCTCGGCTTTTCATCTGCCAAAAGGGAAGAGGTTCCCCCTGGCGCTGAAGATCTGCCGCGATACGGCCCTGGGTTGTTTCCTGGTTCAGCGGCTGAACATGTTTGCCAAGATGGCCGCCCGGGTCGGCTGCAAGCGCAATCCGATGTCGGCCGAACTGCGTGAAGCCTACTGTGCCCCCTACGATACGCCCGCCAACCGCATCGCCACCCTGCGATTTGTTCAGGATATCCCCCTCAAAGCGGCAGATCCCGGCTATGAGCTGATCAGTGAAGTCGAGGCGGGACTGGAACGTTTCACCGAACTGCCGATGACCATCTGTTGGGGTCTGAAGGATTTTGTCTTCGACCGCCATTTCCTCAAGGAATGGCAGCGGCGCTTCCCCAAGGCCGAGGTTCATACCTTTGCCGATTGCGGCCACTATATTCTGGAAGACGCCACAGATGAGGTAATTCCGATTATCGAACAATTTCTGGCCGCGCATCCGCTGACTGAAACGACCGCCGAAACCATGGCCGGTAGAGCACAATGAGCCAGGCGGCCTCTTCCCCGGCAGCGCCCCCCTGCTCGGCCAATGTCGCGGCGCATCTGCCCAGGATGGCGCAGCTGCAACCGGATGCTCCGGCAATCTACATTCCTCATGGGACTGACCGTCAACAGCAGACCGACTACGCCCAGTATACCTTTGCCCAACTCGACGGCGAGAGCAGTCGCATGGCAGTGGCCCTTGAGTCGATCGGCATCAGGCGTGGCGTGCGCACGGTCTTGATGGTGCCGCCCGGTTTCGAATTCTTTGCCCTGACCTTCGCCCTGTTCAAGATCGGTGCGATACCGGTTCTGGTCGATCCGGGCATGGGGGTCAAGAACCTCAAGACCTGCCTGGCCGAGGCGCAACCACAGGCCTTTATCGGTACCCCCAAGGCGCACCTGGCCCGGCTGTTGCTCGGCTGGGGCAAGCCGACGCTAAAGATCTTTCTGACCGTCGGCCGTCGGTTTTTCTGGGGTGGTTCGACGCTTGAGAAACTGCTGACGACGGTTGCCGGCGAGGTTAACTACCAGACAGCCGAAACCGAGGATGAAGAAACTGCGGCGATTCTCTTCACCAGCGGCAGCACCGGCGTACCGAAGGGGGCAATCTACAGCCACGGCAACTTCTCGGCCCAGGTG
>JAUXIR010000134.1 GCA_030620915.1 Geopsychrobacter sp.
GTTCAATCCACCAGCTCTCCTCTTCGAATCAGCAGATCGAAGGGAACATAAGCGAGCTCTCGCGCAATGCCAAAGAGACCTCTGAATCGATCCGTCAAATGGATCACGCAACTCACTCGATTGAGGAGGGAGCCAACCAAACCCTCAATCTGGTTGAACAGGCCGCCGAGAAGTCCCTTGAGGGAAAATCAGCGGTCATGGACACCGTTCGCGGTATCAGTGGCCTGCAGGAGACGATTGAGCAGGCTCACCAAGCAATCCGCGAGCTGGGAACCCGCTCAGACGCCATCGGAAATATCGTTAATGTCATTGCTGAAATTGCCGACCAGACCAACCTGCTGGCATTAAACGCCGCAATCATCGCCGCTCAGGCAGGCGAGCACGGAAAAGGCTTCGCGGTGGTTGCTCACGAAGTTCGCAACCTGGCAGAGCGGACCTCAATCTCGACCGATGAGATCGCCGCTATCATTGAAAGTCTGCAGGAGGGGACCCGCCTTGCCGCCAGCGCTATCGAGGCGGGTAGCGTCAAGGCCGAGCAGGAAGTGGCGCGCAGCCAGACCGCCGGTGAAGCATTGGAGAAGCTGCACAACAGTTCCGTCGCCTCGAAGGATCAAGTCGAACAGATTGTCGATCTGGCCCGACGGCAGGCCGTGGAGAGCCGAACCATCACCCAGGCCGTCCTCGGCATCACCGAAGCCCTGCAGCAGATTGCCTCATCAATCGGACAACAAACCTCGAGTACGCAGCATCTTGCAGGAGCCGCAGAACAGATGACGGGCATCTCGGCACGGGTCAAAAACAGCACCAATGAACAAAAACGGGGCAGTCAACAAATTGCCCTGGCGATGGAACTGATTCAGCAAACGATCGAAAAAATCCATAGCGCGACCCTGCAACAGAGTAAGCGAAGCCACGAAGCTATCGAGGTCGTTGCCAAGGCAGCCGAAATAGCCGAGAACAATGCCGAACGCGCGAACCAGTTTGGCCAGATCGTCAAGACACTCACCGTTCAAGCCAAGAATCTACAGAAGGATGTCGGAGCCTTCAAGGTCTGACGGCCGACAGCTAGTGGCCCCGAATCGACCCTATAGTAGTTTTCAGTCGGCATCGATGACATCGAACATCCGCGAGCAGGCTTCGGCGCTAGATTGAAACGTTCGACGCTCTAAAGGCATGATAACCCCTCATAACAATTGACAGCTAAAGTCCCACTGGGCTAAAGTCCAGAAACATCTCGGGCGTACTGGTTGCGCCCGCGTCTTTATCATGAGTGGTGGAGGGATAGGCCCTTTGAAGCCACGGCAACCGCCCACAGACAGAACTGTCACGGGGTCTGGTGCCAAATCCTTCTCCGCGCAAGCAGAGAAAGATAAGGACGGTGCCTGTTCCAGAGAATAGATATACTCTCTTTAAAGGCCCGTTTCCTTATCGGAAACGGGCCTTTTTTTCTTACTGCTGTGCATTTTCTCGGGACAAACGACTTGAACGACTCCGTCGCCATCGTTACAACAGAATACGCCCATTTCGAGACCGAACTGCGGCTTGAGAGCGGCCGCAGACTCGGACCCTTGACCATCGCCTACGAATGCTACGGTCAACTCAATGCCGACCGCTCCAATGCGATCCTTGTGGCCCAGGCCTGGACCGGCGATGCCCATGCCGCCGGTCGTCATCACGAAGATGATCGTAAGCCGGGCTGGTGGGACAACATGATCGGTCCCGGTAAGGTCCTGGACACCGATCGCTATTTTATCATCAGCAGTAATGTCATCGGCTCTTGCAAGGGCTCGACCGGACCGACCAGCACCAACCCAACAACCGGCCGACCCTATCGACTTAATTTTCCCGTGGTGATGGTGCGTGACATGGTGCGGGCTCAGAAACTTTTAATCGAAAGGCTTGGCATCGACAAACTGCTGTCAGTGGTTGGCGGTTCGATGGGGGCCATGCAGGCGCTGGAGTGGGGAATCCTTTACCCGGAGCAGGTCCGCTCAATCGTACCGATCGCCGGCACCGGCCGTACCTCGCCGATGGCGATCTCGCTCAACGCCCTGGCGCGCCAGGCGATCTATAACGATCCACTCTATAAAAAAGGCAACTATCGCCCCGAACATCCGCCGGCCGATGGCTTTGCTCTGGCGCGTGCGGTCGGCCATATCAGCTTTCTTTCAGACGCATCGATGGACCTGAAGTTTTCACGCCGCTTCTCGCGCATGGACGGGATGTTCGATTTTTTCGGCAAATTTGAAGTGGAGCGCTACCTCGACTACAACGGCAACTCCTTTGTCGATCGCTTCGACGCCAACAGCTTTCTCTATCTGGCCAAGGCTCTCGACCTTTACGATGTTGCCTGGCGCTTCGACTCCCTCGAAGAAGCCCTGTCAAATCTGGTCTGTCCTTCGCTCTGGTTTGCCTTCAGTTCTGACTGGCTCTACCCCCCGTCCCAACCCGAAGAGGTCGTCGAGGAACTGCAGCGTCAGAAGAAACCTGTCGCCTATCACCTGATCGAATCAGACTACGGTCACGATAGCTTTCTGGTCGAACCCGAAAAGTTTATTCCGCTGCTGAAGGAATTTCTGGATGGATTGTAGCGCCTTATCGGCGTGATTCTACCAAGGCAGGAGTCCCTGCGATTAAGCCTCGCTAACCGGATTGCCGAACAGGTCCAACTGGGTGAACTTCAGCACTTCGGATTTGAAGGGCCGGGCCAAAAAGCGTGGACAATCAAGCAGCAGTACGGCTGCACCCTGCCGACAACTGCGCATACACTTACCGCAAAGTTTGTTCACTACAATGTCGGTTGACTTTTTATCACCCATCATCTGCTCCTGACCAATTCGTGCACTGAGTCTAATCGCCCATCAATTCATTTGCAAGCGGAACCGCGCCATTCATTTCTTGCTGATTTGTTGCAGCTTTGCTAAAAAGGACTGTTAGTCTACACCTACTACGGAGTATGCCCTGATGGGTTTTCCCCTCAACCTGAAATCCCTGCGCACCAGTTTTTCTGAATCTGGCTTCCGCCTGTTGTTTCTCGCAGTTCTGGTCGGTATCGTCGCTGGCTGCGGCGCGCTCTTTTTCTTCTATGCGACCAACGCTGTCGATCATTTGATGCTCGGCAAGATCGGCAATTACCACCCGCCCCAGGAGGGGATTGCGGTGACAACGGAGTCCCCCTTCATAGACAGCCTGCAGATGGATTTCAACTGGCTGCTCTTCATACTCCCGGTCATCGGCGGACTGATATCGGGCTGGCTGGTCTATACCTATGCTCCCGAAGCCGAAGGCCATGGTACCGATGGCGCCCTGGAGGCCTTCCACCGCAAAGGCGGACTGATCCGCGCTCGGGTCCCCCTGGTCAAAACCATCGCTTCGATTGCCACCATCGGCACCGGCGGTTCGGCCGGACGCGAGGGCCCGATTGCCCAGATCGGCGCAGGCTTCGGTTCCTTTGTGGCGACCAAGCTGGGGCTTTCGACCATGGACCGCCGCATTCTGCTGCTGGCCGGCATGGCCGGCGGTATCGGAGCGACCTTCCGCAGCCCGCTCGGCGGCGCCCTGTTTGCGGTTGAGGTCCTCTACCGTGACCCCGAATTCGAGCATGAGGGACTGATCCCCTGTATCATCTCCTCGATCATCGCTTACAGCCTGTTCGGTGCGGTCACCGGCTGGGAGCCGCTGTTGGCCACACCGCACTTCCGCTTCGATCACCCCCGGGAACTGATCCTGTTCGGCATATTGGGGCTCGTCTGCGCCCTGCTCGGCAAGTTCTACGTCAAGGTCTTCTACGGCATGCGTGATCTGTTCAAACGCCTGCCACTGCCCAACTGGCAGAAGCCGGCGGTCGGCGGCTTCTGCCTCGGGATCCTGGCGATGTTTGTTCCTCAGGTGCTGGGATCGGGCTACGGCTGGGTTCAGTCGGCACTCTATGGCAACATGGCCCTCTGGGTGATGATAGTGATTGCGCTGGCGAAGATTCTGGCCACCAGTCTGACCATATCTTCCGGCGGCTCCGGCGGCGTGTTCGCCCCTTCCCTGGTCATCGGCGCCATGCTCGGCGGGGCCTTCGGTGCTTCGGCAGAGATCCTCTTCCCGCTGGTGACCCAGGACCCGCGTGCCTACGTGCTGATCGGCATGGCTGGTTTCTTCGCCGGGGTGGCCAACGCCCCGATCGCCACCCTGATCATGGTCAGTGAGTTAACCGGCAACTACGGCCTGCTTGCGCCGCTGATGCTGGTCTGCGTGGTCGCCATGCTGACTATGCGCAAGAACAGCATCTATGAAAAGCAGGTTACCGGCCGCTTCGATTCTCCCGCCCATCTCGGCGATTTCGTCATCGACGTGCTCGAGGGCATCAGCGTATCCGAACTCGCCGACAAGGGCCATCCACCGGTCTGCGTGCCCAGCGGCATGACCCTGCCCGACATCCTGAACCTGAGTGCCACCGCCAAGGGGGCCTACTATCCGGTGGTCAACGCCGAAGGGCTGATGACCGGCATCTTCTCGGTCACCGATATCCGCCGCATCCTCAACGAAGATATCCCGCCCGGACTGATTATCGCCGAGGAGCTCGCCACCAACCAGGTGATGACCGCCACCCCCGAAGAGCACCTGCCGCAGGTCATGAAGCGCCTGACCCTGCGCAACCTCGACGAGATCCCGGTCGTCGATCCCGACGAACCGCAAAAAGTTCTCTACATGCTCTCGCGCCGCAGCCTGCTGGCCTACTATGCCGAGCAGGTCGAAAAGACCCGCGAGGGGATGGCAGACTGAAATTCTATACCTTCCTTCAGATCGGCACCCGTGATTCACAGGGGATACCGACCTGGCACAACCCGCAGGGCGTCGCCTGAGTGCCATATGTCTGTTGGGCATAAGGCGCCGTCGCTTCCCGGATATAAGCCTGACATCTGTCCTTGTCGTGCCCAGCTACACTGATCGCATCGGCGGGGCAACGGCGGACACAGACCCCACAGCTCCCCTTGGCATACCACAAACACCAGGCTTGATGATTTGCGTAAGGGTGCGGAGTTGCCGGCAGCTCCATACGCGCAACCACCGACCCGATACGCACCGCCTTGCCGCGCGGGGTAATCAGACCATCACTCAGGCCGAAGGTTCCGAGCCCGGCGACATGGGCCGTGTGCCGCTCCGACCAGTTGGAGGCAATGCCGAAATTTGCTGAGCGTTGGTAACCGAATTCGGCTAAGCGCTCCGGGGCAACGGTTGGATAACCTGCAACCGTTAGTTCTGCAGCGACATGTACACGCAAGGCGCAGTTGAAGCGTTCACCAAAATCGCGCGACCGTGCCCAGCGTTCTGCTGGTAACTCATCACACTTTTTCTGATCGGCCCGGGTCGCAGCGGTCTGGGGCAACACCCAACTGATGATACTGAGTTCTGCTGCCGCCGGAGATGCATCAGGAAATGCCAGGCCGAAGGCCTGTTGTGGGGTCCAGTAAAAGGGCGCAAGGTCACTGGCATACTTGGCGAACAAAGGATTAGTCGCACTGGCGAAGCCGACCAAGGGCTGCTCCCAGGCCTTCTCATCTGTA
>JAUXIR010000170.1 GCA_030620915.1 Geopsychrobacter sp.
ATTCGTAGCGCAGCACCACCTTTTTACTGACAGAAACAGTCAGCATCTGCTCCATCTCATCTACGATTCCCGAGAGATCGTGAGGTTCAATGACGAATTTCCCCTTACCCGAATAGGCAAGCATCTGGTTGGCCAAATCGGCGGCCTTGTTGGCCGAATTCTTGATATGTTCCAGACTCGTTGTGGCCGGAGATTCCTTGGGCACACGCCGCAGGGCCAGTTCGCAATGACCAAGCACGGCCATCAGGATATTATTGAAATCGTGGGCAATCCCCCCCGCCAGGACTCCAAGGCTCTCCAGTTTCTGGGTCTGCAGAACCTGCTCCTCAAGGCGCCGTCGCTCTTCCTCCATTCTGATCCGTGCGGTTATGTCGGTAATAATCGCGGCAAACTGCCCTTGTTCCGGGGAATAAGCTGCGATGTCAAAATGCCGATCCAACTCAACCGAATAATCCTGGAAATGGATAGGTTTTCCGGTCAACGCGACCTTGCCATAAGCATCGATCAAGCTCTGTTCGGTACTCGGCAACAACTCCAACACCCGCTTACCGAGGATCTCAGCGGCGGGTCTATCGAGCAACTCTGCAAATGCCGGGTTCACTTCGAGAAAACGGTAATCGATCGGTACCCCGCCCGGTCCGCAGATGATTTCATGCAGAGCCATCGGTTGGATCATGGTACTGATCAGCTTCCGATACCGCTCCCGGCTGCTGCGCAGTTCATCATTACTTAGCGCCAGCTGAATCGTGCGCTTTTTCACCTGAGACTTAAGCAAGAAACTCATAAACAGCAACAGCAGAGCAGCCGCCACAACGATGGCAATACTAATCATCAGCCATGTCGGGAGGACCTCGGTTCTGACCTGTTGAACGCCCAACCAGTAAGAGAGGCGCTGATAATAGTAAGAGTCCTTGTCCTTTTTCCAGCTGTTCAGCTGAAGGTCGATCTGACTGAGCAGAATATGTTGTGTACCTTTTTTTGCCGTAAAATAAGTCGTGACCGGCGAAAACTGAATACTGCTGGGGACCAGTCCGTAATCGTTGGCATGCCTAAGCCCATAGTGCTGCGGAGCTACCCCGGCGAATACTTCTCCACTTTTTACCGCATCGAAAACTTCTGAAAACCCGGCAAACTCAATAAATTCGCAGGCCACGCCCAGCTTTTCCGCGGTCTTCCTAAAGTTGCGACCATTCACGTCCTTACGCATCAGCGCAACAGGCTTGCCGTCAAGGTCACTTATGCCCTCTACCGCACTCTCTGGTCGCACAAAAATCTGACCCCAGACCTCAAGCAACGACTCGATGGTGTAATCCATCACCTCGGCTCGCTCCGGTGTATAGACAACCATCATCATCAGATCGATCTCACCGCTTTGCAGTCGCTCGAGTCCCTCGCTCCAACTTCCGGGAACAAAGTTCGGCGTCCAGCCCTGAATGCGGGCAATCTCACGTAACAGATCGGGATTAAAGCCCTGCGCTGTGCCATCAGTGTCGATAAAATTGATCGGGTTAAGCGGAAAGATACCGACCCGCACGTCTCCATGGAACTCAGGACCATCGGCCTGAAGCGGAGCAGCGCAAAGCAGCACTAAAAAGGTGAGCAGAGAGAAAAAGCGCTTCACAAATATCCCCCAATTGGTAATAAAAAACAAATCTGATATTACCGCAAGCGAATCCTATAAGCCAATTTAATTTCATTCTCGCGCGGGGAGAGAGGTCAGCCGCGACACTGATGAACTAATTGCCCGAAACAGAGGAGGGATAAAACACTCAGATCGGCACCCGCATCTTCTTGCAGAAAGTGCGCAGAACCATTTCGGCCTGCCTCAGGCGCGACAGACGCATATTCTTGGCCTTGATCAGTAAAGCATCCTCGGAAGGCACCTGGACCGAACGAACCTCACGTTGCACAACGGCCAGGTTGGACAAAATAATCTTCAGGTCAGCCGGGCTGTACTTCTTAAGCCCCGGAGCCGAAAGGCTCATAAAGCCTTCGGCAATATCCTGCGCCAGTTTTTTCGGATTTCCTGAAATCGCCATAATGCCCCCCTTGGGATAATTGATCTTGATTGATCCTGCGGAGGATAGCATATCAGGGGATAAAAGAGCAGTTGGCATTTCAGGTAGATAAAAAAAAGCGGGCCCGAAAAGGCCCGCCCTTACACATTGATTCGTGATGATGACTAGTCTTGATCCTCTCAGTTACAGTAAGTCATCCGCAGATCAGCAACATCGGGCCTTTGCTTGATCTTCTTGGTCAGACTGGTCAAAGCTTTCATGGTTTCAGTCTCGACAATGATCGCGATTCCGATCGGCCCGACACCGCTGACCTCGACACCGGGTTCAGCACCAAGCAGACCGGCAAGTTGCTGCTTGCCTTCCAGGTCCGCCGCACTCACGACGGCTCCCGCAATCGGCATAATCAGCTCCTAGGCCTTTTCGATCCGCACCGCGCAAACCTTGTAATCAGGCTCTCCGGCACCGGACCAACTCTTGGGATCATCGAGGGTCAGCTTGTTGATCAGCTTGTTTTCATCAAACCAGGGGACAAACACTATCCCCTTTTGCGCCCGCTCTGTGACCCAGACCGGCAGGACAATTTCGCCGCGCCGCGAGCTGATCTTCAGCATACTGCCGTCACGCAATTTAAGCGGACCGGCATCCTCGGCCGAGACCTCAACATAGGCGGCGGGGCTGATCGCCTTGAGCCGTGGAACACGCATGGTCATGCTGCCGGTATGCCAATGCTCGACGGTGCGACCGGTATTCAGCACAATCGGATGTTCGTCGTCGGGCATTTCAAAGTCGGTCATCGCACCCAGAACCCGGATCGTCGCCTTCCCGACTGAATCCTTATGGAAAGGATGAGCACCATAATAATTGATCGGACCGGCCAGCTTCTTCTCTTCGAGATGCTGATCATAGAGGGTCACATAACCGGTTTTGTAGTTCCGTTTGGTCGCACCAGCGGTCTGTTTGGCGCAATCTTTCGAGATGACGCGCTTGGCGCTGCCGATGCTTTGATAAACCTACGTCTACTGAGATCCATACTGAAATACCTCCGAAGAAATCCTGTCGCATCTGCAGTCGCCCGTTTTTTTTGTGTGGCAGTGGCCGCCTGCGTGCTGCGTGAGCGAACTGCTCCCTGCGCGGTGTCGCCGCCTAACTCTATCCAGAATCGTGCCGACTTCAACCGCAGCAGGGAAAGTCCCCTAAGCTCGGAGGCTTGCGCCAAGATAATTTTTCACAGATTGGGGTAGGTGGAAATTTCAGATAAAGGAATGGTGGAATAGTTACCGTTTCGCTACAAAACCGACGGAACGGTCGCTACGAACCGGTAACAGACATGGCATCAAGGGCGTGACGATGCAACTTTTCCCAAAGGCTTTTGCGTGAGATGCCGAGTGAAGCAGCGGTCTCCGCCTTGCGCCCCTGGTGGGCTCGCAGAGCCTGCTGCAGGGTTTCTCGTTCATATCGAGCCATGATCTGTTTGAGGCATTCATCCGAATTATACGTAATATGGAGGCCAGCGGCTTCAACCTGCTCCTGCCCAAGCAGGTCGGCCGGCAGATCGGTTGGTAACAATACCTCCCCCTGTCCTAAAGCCACAGCGCGCTCGATGGCATGTTTGAGCTGTCGCACATTGCCCGGCAGGGGATGATTTTGCAAGAGTGCTCGGACCTCAGGGGCCAAGACCTTAAGTGGCCTTTTCATCTGACGACAAAACAGCTCGACAAAAAGCTCTGCCAGCGGAATGATATCATCCGGCCTGTCACGCAGTGGCGGCACCTCAAAATGGATAACATTAAGTCGGTAAAAAAGGTCCTGACGAAAATTACCGGCCTTGACCTCTGCGCCCAGATCACGATTGGTCGCCACGACAATACGCACATCGACCAGAACTTCACGCCGTCCCCCGATCGGCTGGACCATTTTTTCCTGAATGGCGCGTAACAGCTTGGACTGACTGATCAGCGGCAGTTCTGCAATCTCATCCAGAAAAAGGGTCCCCCCATCGGCCAGGACAAACTTGCCCTGGCGGTCTTCGGTTGCACCGGTAAATGAACCGCGCTGATGACCAAAAAGCTCCGATTCAATCAGGTTTTCAGGAAGCGCCGCACAGTTAATTCGCACCAGCGGCTTCTCCCGGCGCAGGCTGTTGCGATGCAGACGCTCCACCACACGTTCCTTGCCTGTCCCATTCTCGCCAGTGACCAGAACCGTTGAATCGAGCTCAGCCACCGAATCAACCAGGTCGAGAAGCTGTCTCATCTTCTCGCTCCTGGCGACCAGACGGTCGTCTTCGTTAATTGGATTTTTGAGTTGCAGGTTCTCTTCAGAAAGGCGTTTTTTCTCGGTAATATCACGACTAATCAACAGGGTCCCTAAATATTCCCCATCGGCATCACGCACGGCCGAATAGGTATTTTCAAAGTAGCACTGCTGAACCTTCACAACCCGGTTACTGGTGGCAACGACACCCGACTTGAGGCTGGTAAGCAGTTCGCGGAGCCGGGGATGAGCCTGGGCGGGATGGATGGTATAGACCAATCGACCAACACTTTTGTCGGCACGGACCTTACGAATCCTTTCAGCCGCCGGGTTGCAGTAGCGGATAACATCTTCATCATCAAGAAAGAGGACCCCTTCGGGCATCTCGCGAACAATTGAAGAAAAAATCTCCTGCCGTGGCCGCTGCAACATATCATCTCCCTGGCTGCCGTTTCCATTTAGTAACACGCACATTCTACGCGCCAATTTTCTCTAATGCAATATCTATCGCGCCAAATCTCGAGGCCAACCTACAAAAAAAGCACCGTCCAACTACCGGTGCTTTTTCTACTTCCGAGACAAGGATCA